>NZ_JADCQA010000013.1:0-145979 GCF_014947095.1 Stenotrophomonas sp. B2
CCCCCGCCGTCCCCGCCCCCCCCCCCCCCCCCCCCCCCCCCCCCCCCCCCCCCCCCCCCCCCCCCGGCCCCTGACAGTTTCCTGCGGGGTCCGCCACGGAATGGAAGAAGAAAATCAAGGGCAACAGCGGCTCGCGCGCTGCGCTTGCTCGTGTAGCCGAAAAACAAAGAGGGACGCGGCGAAGCCGTGTCCCTCCTTCACATTCCGTCCCGACAACAAATGCTCTTCGATCCGTCACCGGGATGCTGTCAGAGGTGGGGCGGGTTGGGTTCGCGGGGGTGTCCGCGGCATGGATGCCGCGGCCAAGCCCCCAGGGATGGGTTCACGGCGTCCCCCGCGAACCCAACCCGCACCGCCCAACTCCCAGCAATCCAGAGCCTGGACCGCTGTTGCTGTTGCTGTTGCTGTTGCCTTGGCAGTACACGCCTGCCGCAGGCAGCGCCGCGGCCGCCGCCGCAAAGAAAACCCCTCAGATCTTCTTCGCCAGCGCCTCGGCCAGACCGGTATAGCTGCCCGGGGTCATCTCCAGCAGCCGCTGCTTCGCATCCGCCGGCAGCTCCAGCCCCTGTACGAACGCCCGCATCGACTCGGCGGTGATGCCCTGGCCGCGGGTCAGTGCCTTCAGCTGCTCGTACGGGTTCGGCAGGCCGTGGCGGCGCATCACCGTCTGCACCGCTTCGGCCAGCACTTCCCAGGCCGCATCCAGATCGGCATCCAGGCGCTGCGGATTCACCTCCAGCTTGCCCAGTCCCTTGGCCAGCGAGTCCAGCGCCACCTGGCTGTGGCCGAAGGCGGTACCCAGCGCCCGCAACACGGTGGAATCGGTCAGGTCGCGCTGCCAGCGGCTGATCGGCAGCTTCGCGCTGAAGTGCTCGAACAGGGCATTGGCGATGCCGAAGTTGCCTTCGGCATTTTCGAAATCGATCGGGTTGACCTTGTGCGGCATGGTCGACGAGCCGACTTCGCCTTCCTTCAGGCGCTGCTTGAAGTAGCCCAGCGAGATGTAGCCCCAGATATCGCGGGCCAGGTCGATCAGGATGATGTTGGCGCGGCGGGCGGCATCGCCGATTTCGGCGACGTTGTCGTGGGGCTCGATCTGCGTGGTGTACGGGTTGAACACCAGGCCCAGCCCGCTCACGAAGCGTTCGGCGAAGGCCGGCCAGTCCACGTCCGGGTAGCTGGCGACGTGCGCGTTGTAGTTGCCGACCGCACCGTTGATCTTGCCGGTCAGCTCGACCGCGGCGATCTGGCGGCGCTGACGCTCCAGGCGCGCCACCACGTTCGCCAGCTCCTTGCCCAGGGTGGTCGGCGAAGCGGTCTGGCCGTGCGTACGCGACAGCATCGGCTGCGCGGCCTGGGCGTGGGCCAGGCCACGCAGGGTGGCGGCGATGCCGTCGAGCGTCGGCAGCAGCACCTCGCGGCGCGCCTGCTCGAGCATCAGGCCGTAGCTGAGGTTGTTGATGTCCTCACTGGTGCAGGCGAAATGCACGAACTCCAGTGCCGGCGCCAGCTCGGCGTCGTCCTTCAGCTGCTCCTTGATGAAGTACTCCACCGCCTTGACGTCATGGTTGGTGGTGCGCTCGATCTCCTTCACCCGGGCGGCGTGGGCGGGGCTGAAACCGCTGGCCAGCGCGCGCAGACGGGCGGTGGCGGCTTCGGAGAACGCTGCAAGCTCGACGATGCCCGGCTCGGCGGCCAACGCCAGCAGCCACTCCACCTCGACCGTGACGCGGGCCTTGATCAGGCCGTACTCGGAGAAGATCGGGCGCAGGGCATCGACCTTGCCGGCGTAGCGGCCATCGAGCGGGGACAGGGCGAGCAGGGCGGAATCGGACATGTCGGCAGGGCGGGAGCGAGCGGCGGGGCCGATATTCTACGACGCGTGGCCTTCGCATGCTTGGCAGCACCGGGCCACGCCGGGCGCAGGGAGGCTGCGCGCTGTCCTCGCCCGGCCGGGCCCGCCGCTCCCGATGGGCAACGGTGCCGCAGATGAAACGATCCGGCCCGCTTCCGTCATGCCATGCAACGGGCAAGAGAGTATCGTGATTACCGCCGCCAGCCCGGGAAGCGACACCCTGCCAGCCGCCGCTTCCCTTTCCCCAACTGAAGTAGTGCGGAGTCGATGCAATGAGCAAAGCTGCAAGCAAGGGTGCCTCCCGGGCGTTCCGGATCGAACACGACAGCATGGGCGAGCTGCAGGTGCCTGCCGACGCCCTGTGGGGCGCGCAGACCCAGCGCGCCGTGCAGAATTTCCCGGTGTCCGGCCAGCGCATGCCGCGCGGGTTCATCCGTGCGCTGGGTCTGGTCAAGGGCGCCGCTGCCGGCGTCAACGCCGAACTGGGCCACCTGCCCAGGAACGTGGCCAAGGCGATCCAGGCCGCCGCCGCGGAAGTGGCGGCGGGCGACTGGGACGCGCATTTCCCCATCGATATCTACCAGACCGGTTCGGGTACGTCCTCGAACATGAATGCCAACGAGGTCATCGCGACCCTGGCCAACCGCGCCGGCAAGGCCGGCAAGACCACGGTCCATCCCAACGACCACGTCAACCAGGGGCAGAGCTCCAATGACGTGATCCCGACCGCGCTGCGCGTCTCGGCGGTGCTGGCGGCGCACGAACAGCTGCTGCCCGCGCTGGCGCATCTGCGCAGGACCATCGACAGGAAGGGCCGCAGCCTGCGCAAGGTGGTCAAGACCGGCCGTACCCACCTGATGGACGCCATGCCGCTGACCTTCGAGCAGGAGTTCGGTGCCTGGTCGGCACAGCTGGCATCGGCACAGGCGCGCATCGAGGACAGCCTCAAGCGCGTCCGCCGGCTGCCGCTGGGCGGCACCGCCATCGGTACCGGCATCAATGCCGATCCGCGTTTCGGCGCTCAGGTGGCCAAGGCCCTCAAGCAGCACTCGGGTTTCAAGTTCGACAGTGCCGACAACAAGTTTGAAGGCCTGGCCGCGCAGGACGATGCGGTGGAGCTGTCCGGCCAGCTCAATGCGCTGGCGGTGGCGCTGATCAAGATCGCCAACGATCTGCGCTGGATGAATGCCGGGCCGCTGGCGGGGCTGGGCGAGATCGAACTGCCGGCCCTGCAGCCGGGCAGCTCGATCATGCCGGGCAAGGTCAATCCGGTGATTCCGGAGGCGACGGTGATGGCCTGCGCGCAGGTGATCGGTCACCACACGGCGATCACGGTGGCCGGGCAGACCGGCAATTTCCAGCTCAATGTGACCCTGCCGCTGATCGCGGTGAACCTGCTCGAAGGCATCGGCCTGCTGGCCAACGTGTCGACGCTGCTGGCCGACAGCGCCATCGCAGGCCTGAAGGTGCGCGAGGATCGCGTGGCGGAGGCGCTGGCGCGCAACCCGATCCTGGTTACTGCGCTGAACCCGATCATCGGCTATGAGAAGGCCGCGGCAATCGCCAAGCGCGCCTACAAGGAACAGCGGCCGGTGCTGGAGGTGGCGCTGGAGGACAGCGGCCTGGGCGAAGCGGAACTGCGGCGCCTGCTGGATCCGACGGCGCTGACCGCTGGCGGCATCCATGCGGGAGGCGGTGGCGGCGGTTGATCTGCCGAGCAGACTTGCCGGGCCAATGAGAAACGCCGCCCTCGGGCGGCGTTTGCGTTCAGCGACGGTCGGCGACGATGTTGCCGAAGGTCTCGGTGTAGTCCTTGAACTCGGGGATGCGCTGGATCAGGTCGCCTGGAATGACGTCCATGCCCTCCGGTGGCTGGATCTTCACCGGCTGCATGTTCGGATCGGCCGGGGCGGCCACCAGCGTGTTCTGGCGCAGTACCTGCAGCTTGCCGAACATCGTCTGCAGCATCTGCTTCTGCGCGTCGTCCAGCGGAATCTGGATCTCGTCCATCTTCATCGTGCCGTCGGCCAGGATGATGATGTTCGGTGCCGGTGGACGGCGCACGGTCACCATGCCTTCGCTGACGGAGATCTTGGGCTTGCCACGCTCTGCGCGGTGGTTGCGGTAATCCTGGTCGCAGCCGGCCAGGCCCAGGCAGAACAGGGCAGCCAGCAGCAGAAACAGCTTCTTCATGACGATTCGATCGGGGGCATCCGGGGTGCCCATTGTAAGCCCGGTGGCGGCAGCGGGGACCCGCTGCCGGCCGGCTGCGCTGAAGTGTCTCAGTTGGAGAAGGTGACCGAGCTGTCCTTCCCGCAGTCGTCGACGTCGCTCTGGTCCATGCTGGCGTAGGGCTTGAAGGCCGGCAGTTCGCGGGCAAGCGCCTGCTGGCTGGCCAGCATCGCCGGCAGGCGGTCGCAGATGCGCTTGGCCTGCGCTTCGATCTTGGCGGCCTCGGCGTTGATCCGCTTCTCCACGCCTTCGCTGTCACCGCTGAAGATACCCTTGAGCGCTTCACCGGCAGCGCTGGCACCCAGCTTGGCACCGGCCAGGCCGACATTCATCCCGTCCGTCGCGATGGCGACCACGTGACCGCGGTACTCCAGCAGCTGGCGGCGCTGCGCGTCGTTGGTCGGCACATCCTTGCCGCCGATCAGCAGATGTCCATCCGGCGTGATCTCCGCGCGCGGCTGATTGTCGGCGGAGATCTTGATGTTGCCCTCAGTGATCTCCCTGCGGGCCTCATCCATGGCTTCCTGGACTTTTCTGCCAACGCCGCTGGAGGTTTCGGCGACGCTCTTGCCGACACTGGTGTCGGGCGCGGAAGACGTGCCACCGCAGGCGATCAGCGGCAGGCACAGCAGGGTGGCAGGCAGCAGGCGCATCAGGTTCATGGCATTCCCCTCGAATCGGTGGGTTGGGATTTACTTGTTGCGGGGCAGGGTGACCCTGCCGCTGACGTTGCGGTGCACGACGTCGCCGCTGCCGCTGTGATCGACGGTCAGGTTGCCGCGCACGCCATCGACGTCGATGTCGCCGGAGCCATGGCTGCGCACGTGCACATCGCCGCCGATGTCACCCAGGTCGATGCCCCCCGAGCCCACCACGCCGATCTGGACGCTGCCCTGCACGCGCTTGAAGTCGACGTCGCCCGATCCGACCGTGTCCAGGCGTGCGTTGCCACGCACGTCGCTGATCGTGAGGTCGCCGGAGCCGACCGTGCCGACGATCGCGTCGCCCCCGATGTTGCGCGCCTTGACGTCACCCGAGCCGAGCGACAGCAGGTTCAGTGCGCTGCCACCGTCGATCTCCAGGTCGCCGGAGCCGACGGAGGCATGGATGGTGCCGCGGGTGCCGCGCGCAACGGCGTCGCCGGAGCCGACATCCACGCTCAGTGACTGCGCGTTGTCGATGCTGGCATCGCCGGAGCCGACCTTGAACTGCAGCGGCAGGTTGTCCGGCACGCTGCCGCGGATGTCCAGCCAGGCGTAGAAGTTGCCCAGGTTCAGGCCGGCACGGCTTGCGCGGCGCAGGCTGACCACCAGCTTGTCGCCTTCCCGGCGCTGGTCCAGCACCAGCTGGTCCAGCAGATCCTGGCTGGACGCGCAGGCACGGCCGTCGAGCTGACCGCCTCCACTGCGGGCGGTCACCTTCAGATCGAACTGGTTCACTTCGAACACCACCGCCTTGGCACCGGCCGCGTCCAGCTTCAACGTGCGTGCAGCGGTGAACTTGCAGTTGGGTGCATCGGCGGCCAGGGCCGACAGCGGCATCAGCAACAACGCGGTACAGGCGAGCAGGGAACGCATGGGTGGTGGCTCCGGTAAGGGGTCAGATTTCGCCGGCGCGGCGGCGCAGGCGGATGGCAAGGAAGATGAAAAGCGCGCCGAACGCAGCGCCGATCCACAGTCCCGGCATCGCCAGCGACTTCAGCTGCGCGACCGGGCCCATCAGCGCGGTGACCGATTCCAGGTCCGCACGCGAGTCCTGCAGGCCGGTGCGGTAGATCAGGTCCATGCCGGGCACGCCACTGAGCAGCAGGCGACCGACGACGTTCTGCCAGAACCAGCCGCTGGTGAGCCCGAACAGGGTCATGACCTTGGTGGTGGAGACGATGATCCCGGCGAACAGCGGCAGCATCACCGCCCACAGGAACGGCTTGGACTTGGCCCAGGCCGAGCACAGCAGCAGCCAGCCGGCGGTCGGCAGCGCCCACAGGACGTAGACCGGAATCCAGGACAGATGGCCGGCGGCCAGGGTCAGCGGGCTGGCCGGTCCCCAGATCAGGTTCATCGGGCTGCCACCGTGCAGCGCGGCCACCAGGCTGATGATGGCGAGGAAGCCGAACATGGTCAGGATGCCGGCGACCACTGCGATCAGCGGGGCGATCACCAGCGCGCTGATCGCCTTGGAAAGCACGGTCTGGGTATCGGACAGTGGCAGTGATTTCCAGAACAGGATGCTGCGGTCGCGGCGGTCGTCATACAGCGCGCCAAGGCAGTAGAAGAACATCACGAACGCCAGCACCAGGAACGGCCAGGCCGAACTCAGCACCAGGGTCAGGTCGAGGCCGTTGCCCAGGTCGGCCATGTCCTTGGCACTGATGTTGCGGGTCAGCAGCGCCAGGTCCAGGCCGTTGATGTTCACGTCCTCGCCATCGATGTGCAGATTGCCGTCGCGCGCAGCCCGATGCAGGGCGAACAGGCCGAAGGCGATGCCCACACCGCTCATCAGCAGCGACACCACGCCGGCAATCAGCGGCGCATAGAGGAACCCGCCACGGTTCTCCCAGTATTCACGCTTGAGCAGCCAGCGCAGCGTGCCGGCGGGGCCGACGGGATGATTGACGGCGTTCATGCGTAGGTCCCCTTCATGACAGCGACGAACAGATCAGCCAGGCCCGGGCTGCGGGTCTCGCCGAGGGAGGTGAGCTGGTCACGCGGCACGCCGTCATACAGCAGCACGGTCTTGCCGAAGGCCAGGGCGCGCTCGTCGATCGGCTTGAGCGCACGCGCGGTATCGAGCTGCTCGGCGTTGACCAGCAGCTCGGTGTAGCGTTGGCCGACATCGTCCATCTCTGCGTCGAGCACGATGCGGCCGTCGCGGATGAACATGACGTCGCTGAGGATGTGCTCGATCTCTTCGACCTGGTGGGTGGTGACGATGATCGTCTTCTGCTCGTCGAAGTAGTCCTCCAGCAGGCGCTGGTAGAACTCCTTGCGGTACAGGATGTCCAGGCCCAGGGTCGGCTCGTCGAGCACCAGCACGCGGGCGTCGATGGCCATCACCAGGGCCAGGTGCAGCTGCACGATCATGCCTTTGGACAGTTCGCGCACGCGCTGCTTCGGCTGCAGCTTGGTGTTGGCCAGGAAGCGCTCGCAGCGGGCGCGATCGAAGCGTGGATGCACGCCGGCGACGAAGTCGATGGCCTCGCGCACCTTCAGCCAGCGGGGCAGCACCGCGACGTCGGCGATGAAGCAGATGTCCTTCATCAGCTCATCCCGATGAAGGCGCGGGTCGCGGCCGAGCACGCTGAGGTCGCCTTCCACCGTGGTCAGGCCGAGGATGGCCTTCAACGCGGTGGTCTTGCCGGCACCGTTGGGTCCGATCAGGCCGATGATCCGGCCCGCCGGGATGGTGAAGCTGGCATTGTCGAGCGCGACCGTGCTCTTGTAGGCCTTGCGCAGGCCGCGGGCGGTGATGACCGCGTCGCTTGCAGCGGTACTGGTGAGGCTGGCATTCATCAGACTTTCCCCTGGGTCAGCAATTCGTCGAGGCTCAGCCCCAGGCGCTGGATGCGCTCCAGGACGGCCGGCCATTCTTCATTGAGGAAGCGCTCGCGCTCGCTGCTGCGCAGCTGCGTGGCCGCCTGCTCGGTCATGAACATGCCCAGGCCCCGGCGCTTCTCGACCAGGCCTTCGTCAGCCAGTTCCTGGTAGGCGCGCGAAACGGTGATGGGGTTGAGCTGGTAGTCGGCGGCCACCTGGCGCACCGAAGGCAGGGCATCGCCCGGCTTGAGGATTCCGTCGAGCATCATGGCGATCACGCGCTCCTTCAGCTGGCGGTAGATGGGAGCGCCGTCGCTCCACTGGATGTCGCTCATGGTCAGCTCCGTGGGGTCAGCGGCTGTGCGAACGAGAAATACGGCATGGACAGGGAGCTGTGCAGCCGACGCGGGGGGGAGGGTGAAGCTTCCGGCGTCCCGGCCGTGGGAGTGGGCGCGTCCTGCGGGGTATCGGACAGAGAGGGGGCGGTGGGCGCGCGTGGCGAGGCCAGCCAGGCCATCACCAGCAGGGTCGAAACGGCGGTGATCGCGGGAGCGGTGACGTTGCGATGCATCCGGGTGTTCATGGCATACCCCTGTCTCAGGTGACTGGTGTTGTATGCAACTATAACACCGGCACGCCGACGTGCAACCCCCGACATGACCCAACTGATGACAGGGGGCGTCATGGCATAGACGCAATTCTGCAAGCCATTGATTTGAATGCGGAATGATGCTCGGTGGGCGCAGGCCGTCGCGTCGCTTCCATTCAGCTGCGTCCATGCTATGTCAAGCACCGGCCAGCTTCTGGCTCCGGCTGCGTTGCCGCCAATCCGCGCAAAGCGCCGGGGCGGTCGCGCGGCGGGGTGCCCCCGGGGCCGGTGCTATAGTTCGGCCGATTCCCGGCCGCTCCCGGCCGGGCCCTGTGAATGGCCACCGCGGACCGCTCCGATGCCCCTGCCGACCGTCTTCCCGCGCCGCCTGCGCGGTCTTTCCCTGCTGACCCTGCTGGCTGGGCTGGCCCTTCCCGGCCTCACCCTGGCCGCCGATCTGCTGGATGTGGACTACCGGCCCCTGGCCGGCAAGCAGCAGGTCAACCTGCAGCAGCGCTATCACGGCCAGGTGCTGCTGGTGGTCAATACCGCCAGCAAGTGCGGGTACACGCCGCAGTACGAAGGCCTGGAAGCGCTGCAGCAGCGCTATGCACGCCGCGGGTTCGCGGTCCTCGGCTTCCCGTCCAACGATTTCAAGGGCCAGGAACCCGGTGACGAAGCGCAGATCCAGGAATTCTGCACGCTGACCTATGGCGTGAAGTTCCCGATGTTCGAGAAGGTCCACGTGGTCGGCGCGCAGGCCACCCCGCTGTACCAGCGCCTGACCGCGGCAACCGGCGTGGCGCCGGGCTGGAACTTCCACAAGTACCTGGTCGGCCGCGACGGCAGGGTCATCGCCCAGTTCGCCAGCAAGGTCACGCCGGATGATCCGCAGCTGATCGCGGCCATCGACAAGGCACTGGCCGCGCCCGCCGCCACGCGTTGATATCCGGCACGGATGCCTCGACATCGACGGCATGCGTGCGACAATGCTTCTTTTCGCGCCGACGTCGGCGCCCAGTCACTTCCAGGAATGCAGCGAATGAAGATGGGAATGCGCGGCGCAGCGGCGTCGGTTCTGATTCTGGCGATGGGCACTTCGGGTGTCGCTCTGTCGCAACAACCGGCGGCCCCCGCAGCCGCCAAGGAGACCGCAACCTTGAATTCCCCCAAGCAGAAGCTCGGTTACGCCATCGGCCTGGATGTCGCCAAGTCGTTCACCCCGATCGCCGATGAAATCGACGTCGCTGCCCTGCGCACGGCCGTGGAGCGTTCGTTCGAAGGCCTGCAGCCGCAGATCACCCAGGAGCAGGCCAAGGCCACCGATGCCGCCCTGCGCCAGGTCGTGATGGCCCGCAGCGGCCAGCAGGTGCCGGGCGTTGCGCCGGGCTCGCAGCCGCCGAAGGTCGATCGGGTGAAGGTCGCACAGATGATCGGTTCCTACTCGGTGGGTCCGTCGCTGGCACAGCTGAAGGACGACATTGACGTTGCGTCGCTGTTTGACGCAATCAGCACTGGTCTGAGCAAGGGCCAGCCGAAGATGACCGAGGCTGACGCCACGGCCACCATTCAGGCGTTCATGGGCACCAAGCAGGCCGAAATGCAGGCCAAGGCCGCCCAGGCTGCACAGACCAACCGTCAGGAAGGCAATGCATTCCTGGCCAAGAACAAGACCCAGCCGGGCGTGGTGACCACGGCCTCTGGGCTGCAGTACCAGGTGATCCGCCCGGGCAGCGGCGAGCGTCCGCTGCCGACCAGCAAGGTGCGCGTGAACTACGAAGGCAAGCTGCTCGACGGCACCGTCTTTGACAGCTCCGCCAGCCGTGGCCCGGCCGAGTTCGGCCTGGACCAGGTGATCAAGGGCTGGACCGAAGGCGTCGCGCTGATGCCGGTCGGCTCCAAGTACCGCTTCTGGATCCCGGGCGAGCTGGCCTACGGTGAGAACGGCACCCCGGGCGGCCCGATCGGTCCGAACGCCACGCTGACCTTCGACGTCGAACTGCTGGGCGTCCTGCCGTAAGCCACCACGGAGCCTGCACGGACATGCGCGTTGCGATTTTCGGTACCGGTTACGTCGGCCTGGTGACGGGCACCTGCCTGGCCGATGTCGGCCACCAGGTGATCTGCGTCGATATCGACCAGGGCAAGGTCGATGGCCTGAACCAGGGCATCATCCCGATCTATGAGCCGGGCCTGGAGCCGATGGTGAAGGCCAACCACGCTGCGGCGCGGCTGGCGTTCACCACTGATGCGGCCGCGGCGATCGCGCATGGCCAGGTGGTGTTCATCGCCGTGGGCACACCGCCGGACGAGGATGGCAGCGCCGACCTGCAGTACGTGCTGGCCGTGGCCCGCACCATCGGCCGGCACATGAGCGTGCCGACCGTGGTGGTCAACAAGTCGACGGTGCCGGTCGGCACCGCCGACAAGGTCCGTGCAGCGATCACCGACGAACTCGCGGCGCGCGGCGCCGACATCGCCTTCGATGTGGTCTCCAACCCGGAGTTCCTGAAGGAAGGCGACGCGGTCGCCGACTGCATGCGACCGGACCGCATCATCATCGGTGCCACCAGCGACGAGTCGGTGGCGGTGATGCGTCGCCTGTATGCACCGTTCAACCGCAACCACGACCGCGTGGTGGAGATGGACGTACGCTCGGCCGAGCTGACCAAGTACGCCGCCAACGCGATGCTGGCGACCAAGATTTCGTTCATGAACGAGATCGCCAACATCGCCGAGCGTGTCGGCGCCGACGTCGAGCAGGTCCGCCAGGGGATCGGCTCGGACCCGCGCATCGGCTGGCATTTCATCTATCCGGGCGCCGGTTACGGTGGCTCGTGTTTCCCCAAGGATGTGCAGGCGCTGGCCCGCACCGCCCAGCAGAGCGGCCTGGAGCCGAAGCTGCTGAACGCGGTGGAAGCGGTCAACGATGCGCAGAAGGGCCACCTGTTCGCCCTGGTCCAGCGCCACTACGACAAGGGCGAGGACGAAGGCGTGCGCGGCAGGACGTTCGCCGTGTGGGGGCTGGCCTTCAAGCCGAATACCGACGACATGCGCGAGGCCTCCAGCCGCCGCCTGCTGGCGCAGCTGTGGGAGGGTGGGGCGACCGTACGTGCGTTCGACCCCGAAGCCATGCACGAAGCGCAGCGCATCTTCGGTGAGCGCGATGATCTGGTGTTCTGTGACAGCGCCGATGACGCGCTGCAGGGCGCCGATGCGTTGATCGTGGTGACCGAATGGAAGCAGTTCCGCAGCCCTGATTTTTCGATGCTGCGCGAACGGCTGAAGGACGCGGTCGTGTTCGACGGCCGCAACCTGTACGACCCCGCCGAGGTCGAAGCGGCGGGCCTGGCGTACTACGGCATCGGCCGGGGGCGTTCACTGCATGTCTGAGCTGCCGACCGAACGCGAGCAGGCGCTGGAAGCGCGCCTGGTCGAGCTGGAGATGCGTGTGTCCTTCCAGGAACACGCGCTGGCCGAACTGAGCGACGCACTGGCCGATGCCCGGATGCAGGGCACCCGCAACGCCGATGTGCTGCGCGTGCTGCTGGAAGACCTGGGCAAGGTCCGCAACGCACTGAATTCCTCCGATCCGGCGAGCGAACCGCCGCCGCCGCACTACTGATCCATACCCTTATCTATGAGCGATACCCTCCGCGACCAGTTGCTGGGCCTGGGCTTCAAGCCCGCGCCCAAGCCCGAGCGCAAGAATGATGGCCCCCGCCGTGATGGCCGCCCGCAGGGCAAGGGCGGCAACGGCAATGGAAAGCCGCAGGGCGCAGGCAAGGGCGAGCACGCGCCCGGTGAGCGTCGCGGTCCCGGTGGTGCGCCGGGCAAGCCGGGGCAGCACCGTGGACAAGGCCCGCGCAGGCCGCGCAGTGCCGAGGAGATGGATCTGGCCAAGGCCTATGCCATCCGTGCCCAGAAGGAGAAGGAAGAGCGCATCGAAGCCGAGCGCCTGAAGCAGGAGGAAGCGCGTCAGCGCCGCGAGGCGAAGGCGAAGCTGGAAGAACTGCTGAAGGACAAGGGCCTGAATGACGAGGCGGCCGACATCGCGCGGCACTTCCCGTATGGCGGCAAGATCAAGCGGATCTATGTCACCGCGGCACAGCTGACCGCGCTCAATGCCGGCGAGCTGGGCGTGGTGCAGCTCAATGGCCGCTATCTGTTGGTCACCGCCGAGGTGCTGAACCAGGCCGAAGCCGTGTTCGCGGCCTCGGTGGCGCTGAAGGTCGATCCGGATGCCCCGGCCGAGGACGATCCCTACGCCGATCCGCAGTACCAGGTGCCGGATGACCTGGTCTGGTAAGCCTGCACCGCAGTGATCGGAAACGCCGGGCAATGCCCGGCGTTGCTGTTTCTGCGCGGTCTATTCGGGATCGTAGTCGAGGTTGGATGCGAGCCAGCGCTCGGCCTGGGCGCGATCCACTCCCTTGCGCCGCGCGTAGTCGCCCACCTGTTCGCGGCTGAGGCGGCCGACCACGAAGTACTGGCTCTGTGGATGGCTGAAGTAGTAGCCGGAGACGGCCGCGGTGGGCAGCATCGCGAAGCTCTCGGTCAGCGTCATGCCCGCGTTGGCTTCCGCCTGCAGCAGATCGAACAGGCGGCGCTTCTCGCTGTGCTCCGGGCACGCTGGATAGCCGGGGGCGGGCCGGATGCCGCGATACTTCTCGTCGATCAGCGCATCGTTGTCCAGCGCTTCGGTGCGGTCATAGCCCCAGAACTCGGTGCGCACCCGCTGGTGCAGGCGTTCGGCCAGTGCTTCGGCGAAGCGGTCGGCCAGGGCCTTGAGCAGGATCGCGTTGTAATCGTCGTGCTCGGCTTCAAAGCGCGCGACATGGGCATCGATGCCGATACCGGCGGTGACCGCGAACGCACCGATCCAGTCCTGTCGCCCGCTGTCGGCCGGTGCGATGAAATCGGCCAGGCAGAAGTCGGGGCGCTCGGCCGGCTTGTCGACCTGCTGGCGAAGGAAGTGCAGGGTGGTCTCGCCCTGTGGATGCTGCACGCGGACATCGTCACCGACACTGTTGGCCGGCCACAGGCCGAACACCGCCTTGGCGGTCAGCCACTTCTCCGCGACGATGCACGCCAGCATCGCCCGGGCGTCGCGGTACAGCTCGCTGGCCTGGGTGCCGACGATCTCGTCAGTGAGGATGGCCGGAAACTTGCCAGCCAGTTCCCAGGCCTGGAAGAACGGCGTCCAGTCGATGTAATCGACCAGTTCCGACAGGGGATAGTCTTCGAACACATGCAGGCCGGGCTGGTTCGGAACCGGGGGCACATAACTGTCCCAGCCGCCCTGGAATTTCTGGCCGCGCGCGTGCTCCAGCGAGACCAGCCGCTTGGCATCGCCACGGTTGCGGTGACGGGCGCGGATCTCGGCGTAGTCGGCTTCATTGGCAGCAACGAAGCCCGCGCGCAGGTCGCGCGAGATCAGCGACTGGGCCACGCCCACCGCGCGCGAGGCATCCTTCACCCACACCGTAGGGGCATGGTAGTGCGGGTCGATCTTCAACGCCGTGTGCGCACGCGAGGTGGTGGCGCCGCCGATCAGCAATGGCAGGTCGAATCCCTGGCGCTGCATCTCGCGGGCGACATGGCTCATTTCCTCCAGTGACGGCGTGATCAGCCCGGACAGGCCGATCAGGTCGGCCTTGTGCTCGCGGGCCGCATCGAGAATCTTCTGCGCCGGCACCATCACGCCCAGATCGACCACCTCGAAGTTGTTGCAGGCAAGGACCACGCCGACGATGTTCTTGCCGATGTCGTGCACATCGCCTTTCACGGTGGCCATGATGATGCGGCCGTTGCTCTTGGCGGTGTCACCGCTGCGGGCCTTCTCCGCCTCGATATAGGGCAGCAGGTAGGCCACCGCCTTTTTCATCACGCGGGCCGACTTCACCACCTGCGGCAGGAACATCTTGCCGGCACCGAACAGGTCGCCGACGACGTTCATGCCATCCATCAACGGCCCTTCGATCACGTCCAGTGGACGGCTGGAGGCCTGCCGTGCCAGCTCGGTGTCCTCTTCCACGAACGCATCCAGCCCGTGCACCAGGGCGTGGGCCAGGCGCTGCTCGACCGGCTTGGCGCGCCAGGCCATGTCTTCGCTTTTCACCTTGCCCTTGCTGCCCTTGTAGCGTTCGGCAATCTCCAGCAGGCGCTCGGTGGCGTCGGGGCGGCGGTTGAGGATCACGTCCTCCACGCGCTCGCGCAGGTCCGGCTCCAGTTCGTCATAGATCGGCATGGCACCGGCGTTGACGATGCCCATGTCCATGCCGGCGGCGATGGCGTGGTAAAGGAAGACCGAATGGATCGCCTGGCGCACCGTTTCGTTGCCACGGAACGAGAACGACACGTTGGAAACGCCGCCGGAGACGTGGCAGTGCGGCAGGGTCTGCTTGATGATGCGCGTGGCTTCGATGAAGTCCACCGCGTAGTTGTCGTGCTCCTCGATGCCGGTGGCGACAGCGAAGATGTTCGGGTCGAAGATGATGTCCTGTGGCGGGAAGCCGATCTCATCGACCAGAATGCGGTAGGCGCGCGTACAGATCTCGACCTTGCGCGCACAGGTGTCGGCCTGGCCGCTTTCGTCGAACGCCATCACCACCGCTGCCGCGCCGTAACGCAGCACCTTGCGCGCGTGTTCGCGGAACAGGGCCTCGCCTTCCTTCAGCGAGATCGAATTGACCACGCTCTTGCCCTGCAGGCATTTCAGGCCGGCTTCGATCACGCTCCATTTGGACGAGTCGACCATCACCGGAATGCGGGCGATGTCGGGCTCGGACATGATCAGGTTGAGGTAGCGGGTCATCGCCGCCTCGGAGTCGATCAGGCCCTCGTCCATGTTGACGTCGAGGATCTGCGCGCCACTGGCCACTTGTTGCCGGGCGACGTCCACGGCCTCCTCGTAGCGGCCTTCCTTGATCAGCTTGCGGAACTGCGCGCTGCCGGTGACGTTGGTGCGCTCGCCGACGTTGACGAACAGCAGGTCCGGGGTGATGACCAGCGGTTCCAGGCCGGACAGGCGGGTGGGGCGGACAGGCGTCATGGCAGGCAGTGGCTCAGCAACGGCAGGGCGGGAAGTGCGGAACGGTGGCGGCGACGTTCATGCCGCCTGGTCCTGGCGGTCCGGCAGGACACGCGGTGGCAGGCCGGCCACCGCCTGGGCGATGGCACGGATGTGGTCGGGGGTGGACCCGCAGCAGCCGCCGACCAGGTTGAGCAGGCCATCGCGGGCGAAACCGCGCAGGGTCGCCGCCATTTCTTCGGGGGTCTCGTCATACTCGCCGAAGGCATTGGGCAGGCCGGCATTGGGATGCGCGCTGACATGGCAGTCGGCAACCTGCGACAGCGTTTCGACATGCGGGCGCATCGCATCGGCACCCAGCGCGCAGTTCAGGCCGATCGACAGGGGCCGCGCGTGTGCCAGCGAGGCGTGGAAGGCTTCGGCGGTCTGGCCGGACAGGGTGCGGCCGGAGGCATCGGTGATCGTGCCGGAGATCATCACCGGCAGGCGCGCACCGCGCGCATCGAAGGCTTCCTCCACCGCATACAGCGCCGCCTTGGCGTTGAGCGTGTCGAAGATGGTTTCGACCATGAGGGTGTCCGCGCCGCCGTCGATCAGGCCATCGATGGCTTCGCGGTAGGTGTCGCGCAGCTCATCGAAACTGGTGTTGCGGAAGCCCGGATCGTTGACGTCGGGACTGATCGATGCGGTGCGGCTGGTGGGGCCAAGCACGCCGATCACGAAGCGCGGCTTGCCGGGCGTGGTGGCTTCAACGGCATCGCAGCAGGCGCGGGCCACGGCGGCGCCGGCCTTGTTCAGTTCGTACACCAGATGCTCGAGGTGGTAGTCGGCCTGGCTGACCGAGGTGGCGTTGAAGGTATTGGTTTCCACCAGGTCCGCGCCGGCTTCCAGGTAGGCGGTGTGGATGTCGGCGATGACCTGAGGCCGGGTGAGCAGCAACAGGTCGTTGTTGCCCTTCAGATCGTGGCCCTGCGGCGCGGCGTGGTCGCAGCCCGGCCCGTGCAGGTGATCGTAGCCATCGGCGAAACGCTCACCGCGGTAGTCGCCTTCCTGCAGGCCATGGCGCTGGATCATCGTGCCCATCGCTCCGTCGATGATCAGGATCCGCTCGCGCAGCGCGCCCAGCAGGGCATTGGCACGTTCGGGGTGCAACCAGGGCAGGACGGGCATGATGATTCCGGACTCAGGGCTTGTTGGCGATCAGCGAGATCACTTCGAAGTGCGGCGGCCGCTTCTCGCGGGTGACCGTCTCCAGGCTGGAAACCTGCAGGCCGGCCTTGTCGACGAACTTCTTCAGTTCCTTGTCGCTGAAACCCAGGTTGACGTGACCATAGGCTTCCACCGCTGCCTTGTGTTCGTGGCGCGCCAGGCTGCACAGCAGCAGGCGGCCGCCCGGGCGCAGCACGCGCGCGGCTTCGGTGACGGCCTGCGCCGGCTTGCTGGCGTAGGTCAGTGCGTGCATCAGCACCACCAGGTCGAAGCTGCGGTCCTTGAAGGGCAGGGCATGCATGTCACCCTCGCGCACTTCCACATTGGGCAGGCGGCGCAGGCGTTCACTGGCAGCGGCCACCACGCGCGCGCTGGTGTCGATGCAGATGTAGCGCTTGGCATGCGGTGCCACCAGTTCGGCCAGCACGCCGTCGCCGGACGCGATATCGAGCACGTCGCCGGTTTCCAGCAGGGGCAGGGCGGTACGCGCCAGCGCCTCCCAGGTGCGGCCCGGAGAATAGTGACGTTCCATGTCGCCGGCCACGCTGTCGGCCCAGTTCTGGTCCGCGGCGCGGCTGGCCAGCACGGCGGCGACCCGTTCAGCGTCCTGGCGCAGCAGTGGATCGTCGCTTCCGTTGCTCAAGGCATGCCACAATGCGCGCTGCGCCGGATCCAGCTGCGCTTCGTCGAAGCGGTAGTAGGCCGACACGCCGGCGCGGCGGTCGCGGACCAGGCCCGCTTCCTTCAGGCGCGCCAGGTGAGTGGACACGCGCGGCTGGGCCAGCCGGGTGATCGCCGAAAGCTCGGCCACGGTCAGCTCTTCCTGCTCCAGCAGCGCCAGCAGGCGCACCCGCGTCGCATCGGCGAACACCTTCAGGCGGGTTGACCAGTCTTCCAGATCCATGAATATCTACCTATCGCGATATAGAGATATATTCGCTGGATCGGCCGCCGTGGTCAAGTCGGTGGCGTATGGAAACTCCCCGGGCCCCGGTACAATCGGCGCACCTGGGCGCGCGCTGCGCGGCCATAACCTCATGTACCCGGGAGGGTGTTGTGGATTTCAGCTTTACTGAAGAGCAGTTGATGCTGCAGGACGTGGCGCGGCGCATCGCGCAGGAGAAGATCGCCCCGAGCGCGGAGCATCATGACCGTACCGGCGAGTTCCCGCTGGAGAACATCCGCCTGCTGGGCGAGAACGGCCTGATGGGCATCGAGGTACCGACCGAATACGGCGGCGCTGGCATGGATCCGATCGCGTATGTGCTGGCGATGGTGGAGGTCGCCGCTGGCGACGCGGCCCATTCGACCATCATGTCGGTCAACAATTCGCTGTTCTGCAACGGCATCCTGACCCACGGCAGCGAGGAGCAGAAGCAGAAGTACGTGCGCGCCATCGCGGAGGGCGAGGCCATCGGTGCATTCGCCCTGACCGAGCCGCAGTCCGGTTCGGATGCGACCGCCATGCGTTGCCGCGCGGTCAAGCAGGCCGACGGCACCTACGTCATCAATGGCAAGAAGAGCTGGATCACCTCCGGCCCGGTGGCCCGGTACATCGTGTTGTTCGCGATGAGCGAGCCGGACAAGGGCGCGCGTGGCATCACGGCTTTCCTGGTCGACACCGAAAAGGCCGGCTTCGGCCGTGGCAAGACCGAGCCGAAGCTGGGCATCCGTGCCTCGGCGACCTGCGAGATCGAATTCAACGATTACGTCGCCCAGCCGGAAGACGTGCTGGGCCAGGAGGGCGAGGGCTTCAAGATCGCCATGGGCGTGCTCGATGCCGGGCGCATCGGCATCGCATCGCAGGCCATCGGCATCGCCCGTGCCGCTTATGAAGCGACGCTGGAGTATGTGAAGGAGCGCAAGGCGTTTGGCGCGCCGATCGGTACTTTCCAGATGACCCAGGCCAAGATCGCCGACATGAAGTGCAAGCTGGACGCAGCCCTGCTGCTGACGCTGCGCGCGGCATGGGTGAAGGGCCAGGGCAAGCGTTTCAGCAATGAAGCGGCCATCGCCAAGCTGACGGCGTCCGAAGCGGCGATGTGGATCACCCACCAGGCCGTGCAGATCCATGGTGGCATGGGCTACTCCAAGGAAATGCCGCTGGAGCGCTACTTCCGCGATGCCAAGATCACCGAGATCTACGAGGGCACCTCGGAGATCCAGCGCCTGGTGATCGCCCGCAACGAAACCGGGCTGCGCTGAGTCGAAACGGCTGCGCCGCTGCAACAGCGGCGCAGCCGGTAGAACCATGGCCTGAATGGATGATGCGGACCATGGTCCGCACCACTTCAAAGCGCATGGCAAAAAGCCTTGGGTCACTCCGAGGCTCCTCATCGGCATGTACTTCCAGATCAATTGCCTTCGCAGGTTAGCGTCCGTCCATCCCAGCGGCAGTCCAGCCCGCCTGCGATGCCGCTGCCTTCGATGACCGTCACGCCGTAAAGGCGTGCGGTATCGATCCAGCGCAGCATCGCCTCCTTGTCCTTGAACTGATAGACACCAGCAAAGCCTTGTGCAGTATCCGGATTGCTGGCGGCGCCGTCGGGGATGCGGTTCCCCTGTGCATCCCTGCTTCCGCCTTGCACGTATTTCGCTTCGTTAACGGAGTCGGCGCGGACGAGGAGGGTAGTCTTGGAACCATCCCGCCACGTGATGACGTAGATCGCTCCGTCGATGCCAAGCGCCTTGCTGACGAAGCTCAGGCCAATGGAAGAGAGAAACGTCGCCATGCTGTTCCAGACGGTCGAGTGGGTGGTGGCACCGCTGAAGGCTTCACCGATCTGTGATTCAAGTCGGAACCGAGCGGTCGCCATCTGGGCGATATCGTGTGCGTTGTGGCCCTTGAATTCATCGGGAAAGGCGATGCCATTGGCCGCGCCGGGATCGTCAGGGTGGATGTCGAACTGCACTCCCCTCTGACCGGCGCGTATGCCACGCCGGTCAAGCATCCCCATGATGCGGTTGAACGACGCGACAATCGGATCCGGCACGGGTATCTGGACCGCCCGGTACCTGCGCAGCTCTCGGTCGTATTCCACCTCGTAGCCCTGAAGCTTGCGCTGGCTGAAATCTGCGACGATGGTGGGACCTGTGCCGGATGTAAGCGCGAGCGCACGGGGGTCCGTGCAGTTGTCACAGACCAGCACGCCTGCGGCATGTGTCAACGGTGAGAAGAATGCGCTCAGCCCCAGCAGTGCAAGAAGTTGTACAGCGCTTGGGACAAACGAATTTGGCATGGGAACCTCCCTGATGTTTCTGCGGCAGAGACCCTTGGTTAAGGGGCTGTTCCTGTGGAGGTTGTGACGGATTGCGCGCTATTGGAATTGCTGATTGATGGCGCCAGCTGGTGACGCATATGGCCCGAAAACAGGGTGCGATCGCGATATCCATCGCCTGATCTGTAGATCCTCCCGCACGCCTGTCTGTCAGTGGCGACAGTCGCAGGTGACGAATCCCGCTCCGACATGAGTAGCTGGACATGGGATCGGCTCTCCAGAAAGCCATAAACAAAAAAGGCCCCGGATCGCTCCGGGGCCTTTTCGTTGCAGCGCAGGGTGGATCAGCGATCCGGACGATGCGCTGCTTCGCCCTCACGCTGGCGGCTGAGGAATTCCTTCGACGGCTCGTCCAGCTTGTCGCCGAGCATGCGCCGCACGACCACGAAGAAGACCGGGATCATCAGCAGGCCGAGCAGGGTGGCGAACAGCATGCCGCCGATCACGCCGGTACCGATGGCGTGACGGGAGTTGGCGCCGGCGCCGCTGGAGATCGCCATCGGGATCACGCCCATGATGAACGCGAAGGACGTCATCAGGATCGGGCGGAAGCGCAGGCGTGCCGCCTCGATGGTGGCATCGCGCAGGTTCTTGCCCGCCGCACGCTGCTCCACCGCGAACTCCACGATCAGGATCGCATTCTTCGCCGCCAGGCCGATAACGGTGATGAGGCCGATCTTGAAGAACAGGTCGTTCGGCAGGCCACGCATCATCGACAGGCCGATGGCACCGAGCACGCCCAGTGGCACCACCAGCAGCACCGCCACCGGAATCGACCAGCTTTCATACAGCGCCGCCAGGCACAGGAACACCACCACGATGGACAGCACCAGCAGCAGCGTCGCTGCGTTGCCGGCCAGGATTTCCTGGTAGGACATGCCCGACCAGTCGTAGCCGAAGCCGGCCGGCAGGTCGTTGTTGACGATGCTCTCCATGGTCTGCATCGCCTCACCCGAGCTGGTGCCCGGCGCCTGCGAGCCGACGATGTTGATCGCCGAATAGCCGTTGTAGCGGCTCAGTGACGGCGATGCGGACACCCATTCGGACTTGACCACGGTGCTCAGCGGGATCATCGCGTTGGTGCCGTCGGCGTTGGTGGTCAGGCTGGAAGGGCTGTAGAAGCTCTTCAGCGACTCCTGGCCGGTGCGGTACGGGCCATCGGCCTGCATGGTCACGCGCTTGATGCGGCCTTCGTAGAAGAAGTCGTTGACGTACACCGGCGCCAGCATCAGCTGGATGGTGCTGTACACGTCCGACACCGACATGCCCATCGACTGCGCCTGCACGCGATCCACGTGCAGCTGCAGCTGCGGAGCGTTCTCCAGGCCGTTCGGACGCACGCCAACCAGTGCTTCAGGCTTCTGCGCGGCCTGGCCGAGCAGGATGTTGCGGGCCTGCGTCAGCTGCTCGTAGCCGGCGCCACTGCGGTCCTGCAGCCACATGTCGAAGCCACCGAACTGGCCCAGGCCCTGCACGGTCGGCAGGTTGACCACGAAGATCTGCGCTTCCTTGATGCCGTAGAACGCGCCGTTCATGTTCTGGATGAACTCCGGCGCGGTGAACTTGCGTTCTTCCCACGGCTTCAGGCGGATGAAGCCCATGCCCACGTTCTCGCCGGAACCGACGAAGCTGAAGCCGGCCACCTGCAGCATGCCTTCAAAGCCATCCTGCTTTTCCAGAATGCCGCGCATCTGCGCGAAGACCTCGTTGGTCTGGCCCTTGGTCGAGCCCGGGGGCAGCTGCACGATCGCCAGCGCATAGCCCTGGTCTTCTTCCGGCAGGAAGCTGCCCGGCATGCGCGTGAACAGGAAGCCGCACAGCGCGGTCAGTACCACGAACAGGATCATCCAGCGCGGGGCATGGCGCACCGCCGAGGTGATGTGGCCCACGTAGGTGTGGCTGATCTTGTCGTAGTACTTGTTGAAGGTGCGGTAGACGATGTTCGGGTTGTCGTTGTGCGTCGGCTTCAGGAAGGTCGCGCACAGCGCCGGGGTGAAGCCCAGCGCCAGGAAGGCCGAGAACGCCATCGAGATGGCGATGGTCAGCGCGAACTGCTTGTAGATTTCGCCGGCGGCACCGCCCTGCAGTGCGGACGGGATGAACACCGCTGCCAGCACGACGGTGATCGCCACCACTGCGCCGGTGATCTGGGTCATCGCCTTCTGCGTGGCCGGCTTCGGTGCCAGGCCTTCCTCGCTCATGATGCGTTCGACGTTCTCGATCACCACGATGGCGTCGTCGACCACGATGCCGATCGCCAGCACCATCGCGAACAGGGTCAGCTGGTTGATCGTGAATCCGATCATCCACATGCCCAGGAAAGTACCCAGCAGGGCGACCGGGATGACCAGGGTCGGGATCAGGGTGGCGCGGAAGTTCTGCAGGAAGATCAGCATCACCAGGAACACCAGCAGCACCGCTTCGAACAGCGTCTTGACCACTTCCTGGATCGAGATCTTGACGAAGGTCGTGCTGTCGTACGGCGAGAACCAGGTCACGCCGGCCGGGAAGCTGGGCTGCAGTTCGTCCATCTTGGCGCGCACCGCATCGGCCACGTTCAGGGCGTTGGCGCCCGGCAGCAGCTGGATGGCGAAGGCACCGGTCGGCTTGCCGTTGTACTGGGTGTCGAAGCCGTAGTTGTTGGCACCGAAGGCGACGCGGGCGATGTCCTTGAGCAGCACGCGCGAGCCGTCGGCATTGGCGCGCAGGATGATGTTCTCGAACTCCTGCGGCGAGCTGAAACGTCCCTCAGCCGACACGGTGGCGGTGAAGTGCTGGCCTTCCGGCGACGGGTCCGAGCCCAGCGCACCGGCGGCGAACTGCACGTTCTGCGCACGCACGGCAGCCAGGACCTGGCTGGCCGAGAGACCATAACCCTGCATCTTCTCCGGGTTCAGCCAGATGTTCATGGCGTACTCGGAACCGAACTGCTGGGTGCTGCCGACGCCGGGAATGCGCGAGACCTGGTCGAGCACGCGCGAACCGACGATGTCGTTCAGCGCGTCACGGTTGATCGCCGCCGTATCCGACTGCAGGGCCACGACCATCAGGAAGCCGGCGTTGGCCTTGGCCACCACCACGCCCTGCTGGGTCACCTCCGACGGCAGTCGTGGCGTCGCCAGCGACACCTTGTTCTGCACCTGCACCTGGGCGATGTCCGGATCGGTACCGGTCTCGAAGGTGAGGGTGATCTGCGCGCGGCCATTGGACGAGGACGAAGAGCTGAAGTACAGCAGGTGATCGATACCGGTCAGCTGCTGCTCGATCACCTGGGTGACCGATTTTTCGGTGGTGTCCGCGCTGGCGCCCGGATAGGTGGCCGAGACGGTCACCTGTGGCGGAGCGATGTTGGGATAGGACTCCACGCCCAGGTTGAGGATCGCGATCACGCCGCTGAGCGAGATCAGGATCGCTACCACCCAGGCGAAGACTGGATGTTCGATGAAAAATTTAGGCATGACGGAAGGTTCCCGTTACTGCTTGTTCGAGTCGGTGGCGGCCGGCGCGGCCTTGTCGGCTGCGTCGGTCTGGGCCGGAGCCTTGTCGGCGGCAGCGGCGGGTGCGGCCGGGCCGGCACCGCCGGCCGCGGGCTTGCCGGCGGCGTCCTGCCCCGGCGTCCAGGGCTTGGCGACGGCCGGGCTGCCTTCCTTGACCTTCTGCACGCCGGCCACGATCACCTTGTCGCCGGCGGCCAGGCCATCGCTGACCAGCCAGTTGCCGCCCTGTGCGCCTTCGGTCTTGACGTTCTTGCGCGCCACCTTGCCATCGGCACCGACCACCATCACGTAGCCGCCCGTGGTGTCGCGCAGCAGCGCCTGCTGCGGCACCAGGTAGGCATTGTTGCGCTCGCCGAGGTTGGCCTGGAAGCTGACGAAGGCTCCCGGCAGCAGGATCTGCTGCGGATTGGGCAGCAGCGCACGCAGCGACACCGCGCCGGTGGCCGGGTCGACCGTAGTCGAGGAGAAGTCGAGGGTTCCCGGCTCGCTGTAGGTGCTGCCATCGGCCAGCTTCACGTTGACGGTGGCCTTGCCGTCGCCGGCCAGGGCCAGGGCGCCCTTGGCCTGCTGCGCGCGCAGCTGGGTCAGCTCGTCCACGCTGAGCGAGAAGTTGACGTACAGCGGATCGAGCTGGTCAACGGTGGTCAGCAGGGTCACGTCGCCCTGGCCAACCAGTGCGCCCTCGGTCACCTGCTGCTTGTTGGCCACGCCGCTGATCGGCGCGGTCACTTCGGCGTAGCCCAGGTTGATCCGCGAGGAGGTCACCGCCGCTTCGGCCTGCTTGACCGCGGCCAGCGCAGTGCGCTCGGCCGATTCGGCGTTGTCCAGGTCGGACTTGGAGACGAACTGCTGCGGTGCCAGCGAGCGGGCACGATCGGCCGCCACCTTGGCGTTGGCGTAGGTGGCGCGCGCCGACGCCAGCTGGGCCTCGGACGCGTTCAGCGAGGCGCGCAGCGGTGCCGGGTCGATCAGGAACAGGGTCTGCCCCTGCTTGACCTGGGAGCCTTCCTGGTAGACGCGCTTGAGCAGCACGCCCGGCACGCGTGCGCGGACATCGGCACTGCGGAACGGCGACAGGCGGCCGACCAGCTCGCGCTGCAGCGGCAGGGTCTGCGGCTTCGCATCGATCACGCCCACCTCCGGCGGCGGGGGTGTCTGCTGTTCCGGTTTCTTGCAGGCAGCCAGCGCGACAGCAACGGCGCACGTCAAGGCAAGGGTGCGGAGTGGGGCGGTCATCAGGAGGAACTCCGGGGTTGGTTTGTAGACGGGGCCGGCGACGGTTGCGGCGCAAACGCGCGCAGGAAGCTGTCGACGGAGAACTCTGCCCAGCGCCGACGCAGGAGCGCGTCATCACGATGGGGGGTATGGAAGCGCTGTTTGTCGAAATCCTGACCGGCGATCATGCTCAGCAGCAGTTCGGCCATGAAGTGCGGGTCGTCATGCCGGAGCAGGCCACGCCTGCAAACGGTTTCAATCCATTCAGAAAGATGAAGTGTCAGCGCGCCAGCACCATGCCGGTACAGCGCGCGGGCCTCTTCGGGGAACTGGGCGGCATCTGCAGCGATCAGCCGGCAGGCCTGGCCGACATGCGGTTGGTTGAAATGCTCCAGGAAGTCGATGGCGAACTGCAACAGGCTGGCACGCAGGTCGTCACTGCGGAGTGCACGCAGCATTGCCCCCGTCGCGTGTCCCACATGCCGCTGCATCACCCGCCGCAGCAGTTCCTGCTTGCTGCCATAGCGCGAGTACAGGGTCTGCTTGGAGCAGCCGGCCTGCTGGGCCACCGCATCCATGCTCATCTGCATGCCCTGCCGGGCCAGCAGTTCGCGCACGGCATCGAACACGCGCTCATCGCGCGCATCGAGGGCAACGGGGAAGTAGGCCGGGTTCACGCGGTGGACTATACCGTCCAGTTCAGGATTGTGGAATCGAAACGACGTTCCCGCGTGTGTCTTCCGGTAACACGCTTTGCCGATCCTGTCGGCAAGGCGGCCGCCCCCCGCTCGCTCCGTACCTGGGCGAACTGAATAGGCGTCTAAACCGCAGCAAACCCGAATCTGCTTATTCCGTCCTGCAGCAAGGCCTTTTCGCGCGGGAGGGCTACAATTTCATTTTCCCAACTGAGCAAGCGCATCGCTCTGCCATGAAACCGCAAAAAACCGCAGCCAAGACCGTGAAAAACAAGACCAAACCAGCTGAGTCGGAGGTCGCAGTGACCGCTGGTTTCTCCCTGGAGCCGGTATACACGGCCTTGCGCAAGCGTTACCCGGCGGCCGCCCAGGCCGAAGCAGTGGCGTTTGCCGCTGACTTCTACAAGCGCATGGAGGCGGACGAGTTCCCGCACCACAGCGCTGAAGAGTGGGCCGCGCTCGCGGCCGAGACGCTGGAGTTCGCCCGTGCCCGCAAGGCCGGCAAGGCCAACGTGCGCGTGTTCAATCCGACGGTGAAGGCGAACGGTTGGGAATCGCCGCACACCGTGCTGCAGATCATCAACGACGACATGCCGTTCCTGGTCGACACCGTGACCATGTCACTGGCCGAACAGGGCGTGGGCGTGCACGTGCTCGGCCACCCGGTGCTGCGCTTCACCCGCGACAAGGCCGGCAAGCTGGTCAAGGTCGGCGAGGGCGAGGCCGAATCGGTGATGCTGCTGGAGATCGACCGCCAGCCGGCCGATGCCATGGCCGCCATCGAGCAGGCCATCGGCAAGGCGCTGGACGAAGTGCGGGCGATCGTGCGCGATTGGCAGCCGATGAAGGACAAGGCACTGGCACTGGCCGACGATCTGGGCAGCCGTGCGCTGCCGGTCGACGATGCCTCGCGCAGGGAAGCGCAGGAGTTCCTGCGCTGGGCCGCCGACAACCACTTCACCTTCTTCGGCTACCGCGAGTACCGCGTCGAGAAGCAGGGCAAGGAAGACGTGCTGGCGCCGCTGAACGAGACCGGCCTGGGCCTGATGCGCGGCAAGGACAAGTCCGCCGCACGCCCGGTCAAGACGCTCGCCGCCCAGGGCCTCAATGCCACGTCGGGGCTGAAGGACGCGCTGATCCTGACCAAGACCAATGCGCGCTCCCGCGTGCACCGCGCCGGCTACATGGACTACATCGGCGTGCTGGAATTCGACGCCAAGGGCAGGATCATCGGCGAGCAGCGCTTCCTCGGCCTGTTCACTTCCAGTGCCTACAACCGCCGCCCGTGGGAAATCCCGCTGGTGCGCCAGCGCCACGAATACGTGATGAAGCAGTCCGGCCTGGCCGCGTCCAGCCACAGCGGCAAGGCACTGCGCCACATCCTGGAAACCCTGCCGCGCGAAGAACTGTTCCAGTCCAGCGAGGACGAACTGTTCCGCACCGCGATGGGCGTGCTGGGCCTGCAGGAGCGCGTGCGCAGCCGCCTGTTCCTGCGCCGTGACAAGTACAGCCGATTCATCTCCGCGCTGGTCTACCTGCCGCGCGAGCGCTTCAACACCGACGTGCGCCTGCGCATCGAGGCGATGCTGAAGGAAGCGCTGCATGGCGAGTACGTCGACAGCTCGGTGGTGCTGGGTGAATCGCCGCTGGCGCAGGTGCATCTGATCGTGCGCCCGAAGCCCGGCGAGATGCTTGACGTGGATACCGCCGAACTGGAGCGCAAGCTCGCCCAGGTGCTGCGCAACTGGCAGGACGACCTGCGCGAAGCGCTGGTGGCCCGTCATGGCGAAAGCGAAGGCCTGCGCATCGCGGCCCGCATCGGCAAGGCACTGCCGGCCGGCTACATCGAAGACAACAGCACCGCAGTTGCCGCCAACGACGTCAGCCAGCTCGACGCGCTGACCGGTCCGGACGATCTGCGCCTGAGCCTGCAGGCGGTGCCGCGCGAAAGCGGCGATGGCCTGCGCCTGAAGCTGTACCGCCAGCTGGACGACATTCCGCTGTCCGACGCGCTGCCGATGATGGAGAACATGGGCCTGCGCGTGATCGCCGAGCGTCCGTACCGCCTGTCGGTCGACAACGCCCCGGTATACGTGCAGGACTTCGAGGTCGAATCGACGGCCGGTGCGATCGATGCCGCCAGCGTCGACGAAGCATTCGGCGAAACCTTTGCCCGCGTCTGGCACGGTGATGCCGAGAACGATGGCTTCAACCGCCTGGTGCTGGCCGCCGGCCTGCACTGGCGCCAGGTCGCCATGCTGCGCGGCTACTGCAAGTATCTGCTGCAGACCGGCGTGCCGTTCTCGCAGGCGTACGTGGAAGGCACGTTCGCCCGCTATCCGCTGCTGGCGCGCCTGCTGGTCGAACTGTTCGAAGCGCGCTTCGATCCGGCCACCGGCCACGAGAGCAAGGACGACATCGCGGCCGGCCAGGCCCAGCTGAAGGCCCACTTCGATGTGCTGGCCGCCGGCGACGAGGCCACCCTGAAGGTGCTCAAGACTGTGGTCGATGCCCGCAAGGGTGACCGCGACGCGCAGATGCAGGCCGCGCGCGATGCGCTGCTGAAGCTGATGGACCGCGTGTCGAGCCTGGACGAAGACCGCATCCTGCGTTCGTTCATGGGCGTGATCGATGCCACCCTGCGTACGAGCTACTACCAGACCGACGCCAATGGCCAGCACGGCCATGTGATCAGCTTCAAGTTCGACTCGGCGCTGGTGCCGGACCTGCCTAAGCCGCGTCCGTACCGCGAGATCTTCGTCTACGGTCCGCGCGTGGAAGGTACCCACCTGCGCTTCGGCGCGGTGGCCCGTGGCGGCCTGCGCTGGTCGGACCGTCGCGAAGACTTCCGTACCGAAGTGCTGGGTCTGGTCAAGGCGCAGATGGTCAAGAACACCGTCATCGTGCCGGTCGGTGCGAAGGGCGGCTTCTTCGCCAAGACCCCGCCGGTGAACGGCGACCGCGACGCGATCTTCGCCAACGGCGTGGCCTGCTACAAGCTGTTCATCCAGGGCCTGCTGGACATCACCGACAACATCGTCAACAACAAGATCGTGCCGCCGGTGGATGTCGTGCGGCACGACATGGACGATCCGTACCTGGTGGTGGCCGCCGACAAGGGCACGGCGACCTTCTCCGATATCGCCAACGGCCTGGCCATCGCGCACGGCTTCTGGATGGGCGATGCGTTCGCCTCCGGTGGTTCGGTGGGGTACGACCACAAGGGCATGGGCATCACCGCGCGCGGTGCATGGGAGTCGGTCAAGCGCCACTTCCGTGCGCTTGGCCGTGACAGCCAGAGCCAGGACTTCACCGCGGTCGGCGTCGGCGACATGTCCGGCGATGTGTTCGGCAACGGCATGCTGCTGTCGCGCCACATCCGTCTCGTCGCGGCATTCGACCACCGCCATATCTTCCTTGACCCGAACCCGGACGCGGCGACCTCGTTCGTCGAGCGCGAGCGCATGTTCACCGTGCCGCGTTCGAGCTGGGCAGACTACGACGCCAAGCTGATCAGCAAGGGCGGCGGCGTGTACCCGCGCAGCCTGAAGTCGATCGAGATCACCCCCCAGGTGCGTGAAGCGCTGGGCCTGGACGAGAACGTCAAGGCGCTGTCGCCGAACGACCTGATGAGCGCGATCCTGAAGGCACCGGTGGACCTGCTGTGGAACGGCGGCATCGGCACCTACGTGAAGGCCGCCAGCGAGCAGCACAGCGATGTCGGCGACCGTGCCAACAACGCACTGCGCGTGAACGGTGGCGAGCTGCGCTGCAAGGTGGTGGGCGAGGGCGGCAACCTCGGCATGACCCAGCTGGGCCGTATCGAGGCCGCGCAGGCCGGCGTGCTGCTCAACACGGACTTCATCGACAACTCGGCCGGCGTGGATACGTCGGACCATGAAGTCAACATCAAGATCCTGCTCAATGATGTGGTGCGGGCGAAGAAGCTGACGGTCGACCAGCGCAACAAGCTGCTGGCCTCGATGACCGATGAAGTCGCCGACCTGGTGCTCAACGACAACTATCGCCAGAACCAGGCGCTGAGCCTCATGGAGCGGATGGCGGTCAAGCGCCTGGGTTCCAAGCAGCACTTCATCCGCACCCTGGAACAGCAGGGGCTGCTGGATCGGCAGATCGAGTTCCTGCCGTCCGATGCCGAGCTGTCCCAGCGCAAGGCGCGCGGCCAGGGCCTGACCCGTCCGGAGCTGTCGGTGCTGCTGTCCTACTCCAAGCTGGTGGCGTTCAACCAGCTGCTGGAGTCGGATATTCCGGAAGATCCGTACCTCTCCAAGGAGCTGCTGCGCTACTTCCCCACGCCGCTGCAGAAGAAGTACGCCGATGCGATGGAGCGTCACCGCCTGAAGCGCGAGATCATCGCAACGGCGGTGACCAACCAGACCATCAACCGCATGGGCGCAACGTTCCTGATGCGCATGCAGGAAGACACCGGCCGCTCCATCGCCGAGGTCGCCAAGGCCTACACCATCAGCCGCGAGACGCTGGATGCGCGCGCGCTGTGGGCGCAGATCGACGCCCTCGACGGCAAGGTGCCGGAGTCGGTGCAGATCGACGCGCTGGAGGTGATCTGGAAGCTGCAGCGTTCGTTCGTGCGCTGGCTGCTGTCGCGTCCGGGTGCGATGCCGGGCATCACTGAAGCGGTCAACCGCTATCAGGGCCCGTTCAACGACATCCGTGTCGCGTCGGGTGTGCTGCCGGACTCGCAGCGTCCGACCTACGAGGCGCTGGTGGCCGAGTGGAAGGAGAAGGGCCTGCCGTCTGCGCTGGCACAGCAGCTGTCCGAGCTGCACTTCCTGGAACCGGCGTTCGACATCATCGAACTGGCCCGTACCCGCAAGCTGAAGCCGGTGGACGTGTCCAAGGTGCACTTCCGCCTGGGCGATGCCCTCCAGCTGCCGTGGCTGTTCGAGCAGGTCGATGCACTGGAAGTCAACGGCCGTTGGCATGCGGTGGCACGCGGCGTGCTGCGCGACGAGCTGGCCGCCAACCATCGCAACCTGGCCGGTCAGGTGCTCGCCACCAAGGGCGGCAGTGCCGAGGCCAAGGTGGCTGCATGGATGGGCCGCGATGACAACAGCCTGCGCTTCACCCTGGCAATGCTGGCGGAACTGGCCGAGCAGAAGACCCTGGACTACCCGACCGTCTCGGTCGCGGTCCAGCGCCTGGGCCAGCTGGCCGCACACGGTGCGTGACTGATGTAGTGCCGGGCCACGCCCGGCCTGCGTGAAACGGAGCGGCCCCGCGAAAGCGGGGCCGTTCTGTTTCTGGCCATTGGCGATTCGCCGGGCATGGCCCGGCGCTACCGGAACGCGGAACTTCGCCGGGCATGGCCCGGCGCTACCGGGAGCGCGGAGCCGGGTAGCGCCGGGCCATGCCCGGCGAGCGTAGCGGCGCTCGGTTATGCTCTCCCTCATGCCTTCCCCCCGGATCCACCGATGAGCGACACCCCCCGCATCGCTTTCCTGGCAAGCACCACCGAAGCTGCGCAGATGGCCCGCGCGGCCATGGTCGCGCGCTTTGGTGACCATGCCCCCGAGCAGGCCGACGTGCTCTGCCCGCTGGGTGGTGATGGCTTCATGCTGCAGACGCTGCATCGTCACGGCCACCTGGGAAAACCGGTGTTCGGCATGAAGCTGGGCACCGTAGGTTTCCTCATGAACCAGTACCGGGGCGACGACGACGTCAATGCACGCATCGCCCGCGCGGAACCGGCCAACCTGCGTCCGCTGGAGATGGTGGCGCTGACCGAATCGGGCACCAGCACCGGTTCGCTGGCGTACAACGACGTGTCCCTGCTGCGGCAGACCCGCCAGGCTGCGCACATCGGCATCGACCTCAATGGGCAGGAGCGGGTGGCCGAACTGATCGGCGACGGCGTGCTGGTTGCCACACCCGCAGGCAGCACCGCCTACAACTATTCGGCCCACGGACCCGTGCTGCCCTTGGGCTCGCACACCATCGCGCTGACGCCATTGGCACCGTATCGCCCGCGACGCTGGCGTGGTGCCATTCTCAAGGCGGATACGGAGGTGCGCTTCCGCGTGCTGGACCCCTACAAGCGACCGGTCAGCGTGACCGCCGATTCGCACGAGACGCGCGACGTGGTCGAGGTGACCATCCGCGAGTCGCGCGACCGCCGGGTGACATTGCTGTTCGACCCGGAACACAATCTGGAAGACCGGATCCTGAGCGAACAGTTCGTTTTTTGAGGACAATAGGTTGCCGGTCGCGTCGACCGCCAGAAGGACCCCCACCGATGGGTGACAACTCCCCCCGTTTGCTGACCGTCGCGGTGACCTCGCGCGCCCTGTTCGATCTCGAGGAAAGCCACGCGCTGTTCGAGACCGATGGCGTGGCGGCCTATGCGGAGTACCAGCGCCAGCACGAGGACGACATCCTCGGTCCCGGCGTGGCCTTCCCGGTGGTGCGCAAACTGTTGGCGCTGAACCAGGGCGCCAGCCCGGAGAACCCGCGCGTCGAGGTGATCCTGCTGTCGCGCAATTCGGCCGATACCGGCCTGCGTATCTTCAATTCGATCCAGCACTACGGCCTGGGCATCATCCGTGCCACCTTCACCGCCGGTGAGCCGACCTGGCCCTACGTGAAGCCGTTCGGCACCGATCTGTTCCTGTCGGCCAATCCGGAGTCGGTCCGCAGTGCGCTGCGCCACGGAATCGCCGCTGCGACGATCCTGCCCAAGCCACCCGGCGAGACCGCTGCGGCCGCCGCGGACCAGATCGACACCGGCCGACCGTCCGGCCAGCTGCGCATTGCCTTTGACGGTGATGCGGTGATCTTCGGTGATGAAAGCGAGCGCATCTCGCGTGAACAGGGGGTCGAGGCATTCGGCCGCCACGAGCGCGAACGTGCGCGCGAACCGCTCAGCGGTGGCCCGTTCCGCGGCTTCCTGTCCGCGCTGCACACGCTGCAGGAGGTGTTCCCGGCCGGTGACAGTGCGCCGATCCGCACGGCGCTGGTCACCGCCCGCTCTGCGCCCGCGCACGAGCGGGTGATCCGCACGTTGCGCGAATGGGGCGTGCGCCTGGACGAGGCGCTGTTCCTGGGCGGCCGCCACAAGGGGCCGTTCCTGCAGGCCTTCGGTGCCGACATCTTCTTCGATGATTCGCAGCACAACATCGACAGTGCCCGCGAACACGTTGCCGCGGGCCATGTGCCGCACGGTGTCGCCAACGAGGGATGACGCGGGGGCCACGCCCGGCGAGCGTAGCGGCACCTGTAGGAACGCCGGGCCACGCCCGGCGTTCTGCATCATGGGGTGCCGGCCATTCCCAACTGCAGGTCAACCACTTTCCAGCGCAGCCCCTGCGGTTCCAGCACGACCTTCAACGGTGGTTGGCCCGGGCCGCGATCAACGTCGACGACGAAGCGGTCGAACGCTTCGAAACGGTGGCGGGCGTTCTTCAAAGGCCGTGCCGGTTCGGTCGCCGCGAAGGCATCTCCGCCCTGCAGCTCGTTGCGCCCACGCTTCCACAGCACATGGCCCTGCAGCATCGCACCGATGCCGGTCGGGGTCATCAGGGTGTCCACCGCCGCGCCTCCAAGCTGGTCGCCCAGGCCGTAGAGCAGGGCGCCGAACGGACTGCTGGCCACATCGGGGCCGGCCTGGCGCACGAGGTAATCATTGAGTTGCGCACGCAGGCTGACGCGCACGCGCGGAAAGTCGACGTAGCGTTCCAGTGCGGCGGTATCGCGCTGTTCGATGGCCTTGGACAGACCGTGTATGGCCAGGTAGGGACCGCCGAACCACACGCCGGCCAGGGCAATCACCAACAGGACCACGATCGCAGTGAGCTTCTTCATGCCGCCAGACTGCCGCAAGTGCGGCCGGGCGGGGTGAAGACTCAATGACTGGGCGAACCGCTGCCGTCGCCATAGGCCGCGACCAGGCGTTGCCGGTCGGCGGGGCGCAGTGCTTCGGGTCGCGTGGCCAGCACCTCCTCCAGACTGCCGACGCGGGTAGTGCCCAGGATGCCGGCGGCCACGCCGGGGTGGCCCAGAACGTAGGCAAACGCAGTCTGGGCCGGACGCTGGCTGTCGATCGCCGCAATGGCCCGGCGCATCGCACGTGCGCTGCGCATCAGACGGCGGCTGCTGGGCTTGAGCCACGCGCGCGCCAGGTACCAGGCATCGGCCAATCTCGGCCGGCGAGGCTGGCTGGGCAGCAGGTGGCCCTGTGCGAGCACGGTGCCTGCCAGTACGCCGATTCCGGCCGCATGCAGCTGGTCGATCAGCGGCGCACGATCCTGCTGCAGCGCGTTGTAGTCCAGCAGGACCACGTCGAATGCCTGTGGATGCGCAAGCATCCAGTGCAGCGTCGAGGCTGAGTGGGTGTTGATGCCGGTGGCGCGGATCAGGCCACGTTCGCGCAGGCGCTGCAGCGCATCGAGCAGATCGTCGTTGATGTCGTGCGCGGTGGCGCCATGCAGCTGGTAGATGTCCAGGTAATCCAGGCCAAGGTTGCGCAGCGAGGCTTCGCAGCTGGCGGTGATGGCCGCAGGCGAGAAATCGCGCTGTTCTGCGCCACTGATGCCGGCCTGTCCGGTCAGTGTGCCGCCCTTGCTGGAGATGACCAGTGACTCACGCGGGTAGCGGGCCAGCAGCGGTCGCAGGATGCGGCCCAGGCGCGGTTCGGCGTGGAAGCCGGAGTAGTTGTGGCCGGTGTCGAACAGGTTCACGCCCTGGGCCAGCGCGTGCTCGACGATCGCTGCGGCGGCATGCTCGGCAAAGCGGCGATGGCCCCAGAAGCCCGAACAGCCCAGCCCGACCGGCGATACGGACAGGCCGGTGCGGCCGAGCGGGCGGCGTTGCCGGGCCAGTGGCATCAGAACTCCAGATCCAGTGCCGCGCACAGATAGTCGACGAAGGGGCCGAGCGCGGCCAGATCCTTGCCGAGCGTGGACAGCAGGCGCGGCCCGGTCATCGTCTCATCGTCCAGCGAGCGCCACATCACCCAGTTGCGATGCTTGAGATCGTCGATGAACTCGAAATCGGCGGGGAAGCCACGCGGCGGCCTGACCAGCTTCTCGCTCTGCTCGAAATCGAAACGCCGGCGCAGGGCGGGTGCATGCGCTGCGGCCTTCCAGCTGCCGGGGTTGTCCAGGATGAAATGGCGCACGCGGCGCTGGGTGTCCGGTTCGGGGTGCCACAGGCCGGCACCGACGAAGCTCTCGCCCGGCTGCAGATGCACGTAGAACGACGGAGCGGCCACTTCGCGGCGGCGTTCATGGAACAGGCGTGCGCCCTGCCAGGTCTTGTACGGCGATTTGTCGTTTGAAAAGCGCGCATCGCGATGGATGCGGAACAGCGAACCACCGACGCCACGGGTATCGGCACGGAAATGCGCGCTGACCCCGGCCAGCGCGGGCTGCAGGTCGCCCAGCAGGCGCAGGAACGGCTGCCGTACATGGTCTTCGTACTGCTGGCGATGGTCGTTGAACCAGGCCTTTTCATTGTGCCGCGCAAGGCTGCGCAGGAACCTGAAACTGGCGTCGCTGAAATAGGTGCTCACAAGCTCTCCTGCAGATGCTGGCCCCAGTCGCGCAGCGATTGCAGCAGGGCCAGGCGGCGATCGTCGTCCGGCGCCTCGGCGGCCAGTGCATCGAGCTGCTGCTGGTACTGGGGCAGGTTGAGTTCGCCCAAGCGGCCGTCACCGAGCAGGCGCTGGCGGCGGTAGTCCTGCCAGCGCTGGCGCTCGGCCGGTGCCAGGGTGTCGGGATGGTTGCGGGCGCGATAGCGGAACAGCAGTTCGGGCAGGCGCGGATCGCGGAAGCGGCCTTCCAGCGCAGCCAGCTCTGCGGGCGGCGTGGTCCGCGCCAGGGCCAGCAGTGGCTTGTCGCCATTGCCGAGGAAGCCGTCGTACAGCGAAGCATCGACGTCGGCCACGACGGCGTCCCGTGGTTGGTTGTACACCTGCCGTGCCTTCACGGCCAGTTGCGGCGCGAATGCACGCAGCCGCTCGACCTTGGCTTCGATGGCGGCGACATCCAGGCCCAGGCGGGCGTGATCGTCGGGCCGCAGGTGGTTCCAGGCGACCAGCGCCGGGACCTTGTTCAGATGTACTTCCTTCAGCGGCACCCGGGCGACGCCTTCGGGCAGTTCGCTGGCGCGCAGGTAGAGCCGCTCGGCGATCGTCTCGGCTGGCAGCTGCAGCAGGTCGTCGATGTCACCTTCCAGATCGAACACGATCACCCGGTTGTTGATCGTCGGGTGCACCGCCAGCGGCAGCACCGGAGCCGCGCACAGCCGGCTGGCCGGGTATCGCATGGAAATGTGCAGCACCGGCTTCAGCGCGCCCACGTCCAGCAGGCTGCCGACGAAACGCTTGTCGCGCAGTTTCAACGCGTACTCCCACAACCGCGGCTGCGACTGCTTGAACAGGCGTGCCATGCCGATCGTGGCGCGCACGTCCGACAGCGCCTCGTGCGCATCGCCATCGCGCACATTGTTGGCTTCGGCCAGGTGCTCGAGCTTGAACGACGTGGCGCCGTCCTCGCGCAGTGGCCAGTGGATGCCTTCGGGACGCAGGGCGCGCATCAGCCGCAGCATGTCCAGCAGGTCCCAGCGCGAGTTGCCGTTGCGCCACTCGCGCTCGTAGGGGTCATGGAAGTTGCGGAACAGACCGTAGCGGATGAATTCGTCGTCGAAGCGCAGGGTGTTGTAGCCCAGGGCACAGGTACCCGGGCGCGACAGCTGTTCGTTGATGCGATCGAACGCTTCGGCTTCGCTGATGCCTTCAGCCAGTGCCCGTTGCGGCGTGATGCCGGTGACCAGGGTGGCCATCGGCGAGGGCAGCAGATCGTCGGCGGGGCGCACGAAGAAACTCACCGGCGTGTCGATCTCGTTCAGATCGGCATCGGTGCGGATCGCCGCGAACTGCGAGATGCGCGTTCGCCGTGGGTCCTGTCCGAAGGTTTCCAGGTCGTAGAACAGGAAGCTGTCAGCCATCAGTGTGCGCCCTCCAGGACCGGCAGCCGGGCATGGATCTGAGCCTCCAGAGCCGCCCAGTCGATGTTCTCCAGCGACGTATGGCCGATCGTGGCGGCCACCAGCATGTCGCGCTGGATGTCGGTCCGGCGCAGTGCCTCGGCGTAGGGCGTGTGCAGGAACGTGACCATGGTGTAGTGCGGTACGAAGCGGGTCGGCCAGCGATGCTGAAGCGCCTGCTCCAGCTCGCGCTGCAGCAGGAAGGCCGGGTCGGCGACGCGATCACGCATCTCCAGGTAGTTCTCCAGGGCCATCTGCTGGATCGCATGCGCGTTCGGCTTGCGTTCTTTCTCGAAGGCGGCGAACGCGCTCTGCAGGTCGTCGGCTTCCATCAGATGGCGGGCCAGTGCCACGCAGTCCTCGAACGCGCAGTTCATGCCCTGCCCGTGGAAGGGCACCATCGCATGCGCGGCATCACCGATCAGCACGGCCTGGCCCTGCTGGTGCCAGCGCTCCAGCGTCAGCGTGCCGAGCAGGCCGGGCGGATGCTGCTCCCAGTCCGTGCGCAGGTCGGGGATCAGCGGCAACGCATCGGCGAACTCGCGCGCGAACAGGGCTTCGGCCTGGGCGCCGGTATTGACGGTGGCGAAACTGGGCTCGCCCTGGTTGGGCAGGAACAGGGTGACCGTGAACGTGCCTTCGTGATTGGGCAGGGCGATGCACATGAAGTGGCCCCGTGGCCAGATGTGCAATGCGTTGCGTTCGATGCGGAAGCCACCATCACGGTCCGGTGGAATCTCCAGTTCCTTGTAGGAGTGATCGAGGAAGGCGATGTCCTCGCCCAGCGGCGCGCGCCGGTTCATCGCCGCGCGCAGCGCCGAGCCGGCGCCGTCAGCGCCGATCAGGCTGTCGAAGTGGATGTCGTGCGGGCTGTCGTCGCGATCGTCGATGAAGCGCGCATGGCCGGCATCGAAATCGACGGTATGCAGCCGGCGGTGGAAATGTACGGTGGCACCTGCCTGCTCGGCCAGTGTCAGCAGCGTGGTGTTCAGGTCCCTGCGATGGATCGACCAGATCACTTCGCTGTCGTCGCGGCCATAGCGCTGCAGCTGCGCGGCGCCTTCGCGCGGATGCACCATGCGTCCACGCATCATCACCGCGCGGGCCATCACCTCGTCCTCCACGCCGGCCTGCCGCAGCGCGTTGCGCCCACGCTCGGCCAGCGCCAGGTTGATCGAGCGGCCGCTTTCGTAGTCGGCCACGCGTGGGTCGCCACGGCGTTCGTACAGGGTGATCCGCCAGCCCTGCCGCGACAGCAGGATGGCGAGCAGGGATCCGGCCAGGCCGGCACCAATGATGCTCAACGAGCGGGAGGCATGTGCGATCAACGAACTGTCCAGCAGGAGGGGAGGTGCCGGCTCAGAGGCCGGCCCAGGCTTCCACTTCCTCGACGAAATGGTGGACGTCCAGGTAGCGGTTGTAGAGCGGGGTGGGGGAGATGCGGATCACGTCCGGCTCGCGCCAGTCACCGAGCACGCCGACCGAGCGCAGGTGCTCGAACAGGGCGCGGCCACGCTCGCGGCCGGCGATCACCCGCAGCGAGAGCTGGCAGCCGCGCCGGTCCGGCTCGGCCGGGGTGACGATGTCGAGCACGTTGGCCAGGCGCGCGCGCACCAGGGCTTCGAGCATGCCGGTCAGTGCCAGCGACTTGCTGCGCAGGGCGTCCATGCCGGCCCGTTCGAACAGGTCCAGTGAAGCGCGCAGCGGCGCCAAGCCGAGGATCGGCGGATTGCTCAGCTGCCAGCCTTCGGCGCCGGTGGCGGGCGTGAACTGCGGGGACATCTGGAAGCGGGTGGCTTCGTCATGGCCCCACCAGCCGGCGAAGCGTGGCAGGGTGCTGTCACGGTGGTGACGCTCGTGCACGAACGCCCCGGCGACGGCCCCCGGGCCGCTGTTGAGGTACTTGTAATGGCACCACACGGCAAAGTCCGGCGCCACATCGTGCAGGCGCAGGGGCAGGTTGCCGACCGAATGCGCCAAGTCGAAGCCGATGCGCGCGCCCTGCAGGCGTGCGGCGCGGGTGATCGCATCGAGGTCGAAGGCCTGGCCGGTGCGGTACTGCACGCCTGGCCACAGCACCAGAGCCAGGCGAGGGCCATGCGTGGCGATCGCGCGTTCGATCGCGGTCATCGAGATCGTGCCGCTGGCTTCGTCCGGCTGCACCTCCACCAGGCAGTCGGCCGGGTCGAAGCCATGGAAACGGATCTGCGCTTCCACCGCGTGACGGTCCGTCGGGAAGGCGCCGGCTTCCATCAGGATCACCGGTCGTTCCCGGGTCGGTCGGTAGAAGCTGACCATCATCAGGTGCAGGTTCACGCTCAGCGTGTTCATCGCCACCACTTCGCTGGGCAGCGCACCGACCACCCGCGCCAGCTGCGTGCTGACCAGACGGTGGTAGGACAGCCATTGGGTGGGGCCGGTGAAGTGGCCTTCCACTGCCAGTTCAGCCCACTGCTTCATCACTTCCTGCACCGCCGCCTGTGCGCCGCGCGGCTGCAGTCCCAGCGAGTTGCCCACGAAGTAGGTCTGCTCGCCACCGCCGTGGCGCGGAATCAGGAATTCACTGCGCAGCGGCCGCAACGGATCCGCGGCGTCGAGAGCGATGGCATGGGTGCGGTTCAGCAGGTCGGACATGGTCGGGCAACAGGCTGCAACGGGGCTGCCAGTGTAGCGCCTGGGGCCTGCGTGATGCCGCGCAGTACGCTCGCCGGGCATGGCCCGGCGCTACCCGGAGATCACGCGCATCGGCCATGCCGGGCCATGCCCGGCGGGGGCATCAGCAATCGCAACACCGGTAGCGCCGGGCCATGCCCGGCGGATGCATCAGCAATCGCCATGCCCGGCGATCGATCAGTCCGCCGCCGGTGCCGGCAACGGGTCGATGTGGCCGCATTTGCCGCAGGTACGCAGTTCCAGGCTGGCGTGGTAACGCGCGAAGACCTTGGGCAGGTCGGTCTCGATGTTCTGCAGCGCGAAGAACTCCTCATGCAACTTGTGGTTGCAGCGCTCGCAATGCCAGATCACACCGTCCATCTCGTGCGGCAGCCGCCTGCGCTCCACGACCAGCCCGACGCCGCCCGGTGGCCGGCGCGGCGAGTGCGGCACCTTCGCCGGCAGCAGGAAGATCTCGCCGGCACGGATCGGGATGTCGCGGACCGCGCCATCCTCCTGGACCTTCAGCACCATCTCCCCCTCGAGCTGGTAGAACCACTCGGGGCCTTCGTCGTAGTGATAATCGGTGCGCGAGTTCGGCCCGCCGACCACCATGACGATGAAGTCGCCGTTGTCGATCATCTTGTTGCCCACCGGCGGTTTCAGCAGGTGACGATGTTCTTCGATCCAGGCGTGCAGGTTGATCGGCGAGGCGAGCATGGTCGGGCTCCGTGGGGGATCAGTCGCGCTTGCCCTTGCGGGGGACATAGGAAAGCGCTTTCTCGTAAGCCGGCTGCAGATCTTCCGGCGAGCCCACATCGATGCCCATTTCGCGCACGCGGCCATCCTTCAGGCTGTAGACCCAGCCATGCACCATCAGCTTCTGGCCGCGTGCCCAGGCGTCCTGCACGATGGTCGAGCGGCACAGGTTGGCGACCTGCTCGATGACATTCAGCTCGCACAGGCGGGCATGACGCAGCTCGTCGGTCTCCAGCGCATCGATGATCGCCGCGTGCTTCTGCATCACGTCGCCGACGTGGCGCAGCCAGTTGTCCGCCAGGCCGACGCGGGTGTTGTGCAGGCAGGCATGCACGCCGCCGCAACCGTAGTGGCCCACGATGAGGATGTGCTTCACCTTCAGCTGGTCCACCGCGTACTGCACCACGCTCAGGCAGTTCAGGTCGGTGTGGGCGACCACGTTGGCGACGTTGCGATGCACGAACACTTCGCCCGGTGCCATGCCGATGATCTGGTTGGCCGGCACGCGCGAATCGGAGCAGCCGATCCACAGGTATTCCGGGTGCTGCTGCTTGGCCAGCTGATGGAAGAACTCGGGATCTTCCTTCTCGATGCGGTCGGCCCAGTCGCGGTTGTTCTGCAGCAGCTTGTGGATGTCTTTCATGTTCGGGTCCCTGACCTCGGTGGGGGCAAGTCGCGGCTGTCCGGCCGCGTCGTCGCGGGAGTCGGTGCGTTCAGCCGCCGGCGGCGGCCTCATCGCGGAACCAGCGCATCCACTGCGCCAGTTCGGTGGAAGGAGGGGTGTGCAGGCGATCCAACGCGTCGATCACCGCCTGCTGGTTGGCATCAGGATGGTTCTGGCTGAGCTTCAGTTTCAGCTGTACCTGTTCGACGTGGAAGTGGAACCCGACGATGGCGCGCAGCTCCGGGCCGTGTTCGGGACGGTCAGCCTCGAACCGCCACTGCTGGCCGACGCTGGCCTCAAAGCGGTCGCTAATGTCGCCGACCAGCTGGGCCAGCGCATCGGTGCCGTCGAACGGCTGCAGCTGTCCGCGCAGCTCGGCAGCGGCATAGTTCCAGGTCGGAACGCGTGCCGCCGGTTCCTTGTCCGGATACCAGCTGGCCGAGACGTAGCCATGCGGGCCGTCGACCAGCACCTTGGCGGTGCCTTGGCGACGCGACTGCGGGTTGGCCCGCGCCCAGTGGCCGCGCAGTTCGATGCGCTGGCCATCACGCCGGTACAGCACCGGCACGCGGGTCAGCTCGGGCAGGCCGTCGTCACCGGTGGTGAGCACGGTGACGAACGGATCGCGCGCCAGCAGGCGGTCCAGCCAGATCAGATCGGTCTCGGCGAAGGCGCACGGAGTGAACATCGGCCTGGGCTCAGGCGCGCCCGCCCAGCGATTGCACCATGCGGCCACGCAGGCCCTCGTCGCTGTCGGCGTGCGGTGGCTGCACCTCATGCAGGCTGAAGCCGCGCACCAGCGCGTCTTCTTCGTCCAGGCCGTCGAATTCGACGAAATCGGCGTCGAACAGCTGCGCGCGGGCAGTGTCCTCGCTGTCGTAGCTGAGGGTGTTGCCATCACTGTCGAGCACTTCGGCCGTGCCGGCCGGGCGCACGCGCAGGCGGGCCCAGATCAGGGTGTTGCCGAGGCTGGCCAGCCACCAGCTGTCGTGCGGGGCGGAGAGATCGTTCATGTATGCGTTACCAGAGCGAAGCCAGCCAGAGCAGGGCGGCCATGCCCAGTCCGGCCAGCAGGGTCAGCAGCGAAACCCAGGCGGGCGTGGCCAACCCGGACAGCGAGCGATCCGGCTGCTGCCGGTAGTCGCGGCGCAGCAGCCAGGCCAGGGCATCGGGCTTGAGGAAGGCGCCGCTGCCGAAGCGCTGTGCCAGCGCCGGATGGCGGTCACGCACGTGCACCAGGGTCAGCGGCCAGAAGATCACGAAGGCACTGAACCCGGCCACTGCGACGCCGACAAAGCAGAGGGCGAAGAACAGGGTCATGGGGGCAGTACCTCCGTGGTCGGTGGTGGGGCTTAGAAGTCCGCGCTGCCGGGAGCGCGCGGGTAAGGAATCGCATCGCGGATGTTGGACAGGCCGCAGACGTACACCACCAGGCGCTCGAAGCCCAGGCCGAAGCCGGCGTGCGGCACCGAGCCGTAGCGACGGAAATCGCGGTACCAGCTGTAATGCTCACGGTCCAGGCCGAACTGGGCCATGCGCGCGTCCAGCACGTCCAGGCGCTCTTCGCGCTGGCTGCCACCGATGATCTCGCCGATGCCCGGCGCCAGCACGTCCATCGCGGCGACCGTCTTGCCGTCGTCGTTCAGGCGCATGTAGAACGCCTTGATGTGCTCGGGGTAGTTGGTCACCACCACCGGGCGGCCGACGTGTTCCTCGGTCAGCCAGCGCTCGTGTTCGGTCTGCAGGTCCAGGCCCCATTCGACCGGGAAGTCGAACTTCCGGCCAGACTTCTGCAGCAGGCTGACTGCATCGGTGTAGTCGATGCGCTCGAACGGCGCGTTGATGAAGTCTTCCAGCTTGGTGATCGCGTTCTTGTCCACGCGTTCGGCGATGAAGGCCAGATCATCGCTGCGCTCGTTCAGCACCGCGCGGAACAGGTACTTGAGGAACTCCTCGGCCAGGCGCGCATCTTCGGCCAGGTCGGCGAAGGCGATCTCCGGCTCGATCATCCAGAACTCCGCCAGATGGCGGGTGGTGTGGCTGTTCTCGGCGCGGAAGGTCGGGCCGAAGGTATACACCTTGCTCAGGGCCAGGCAGTAGGCCTCGACGTTCAGCTGGCCGGACACGGTCAGGAACGTCTCCTTGCCGAAGAAGTCGCGGCTGAAATCGATCGCGCCCTTCTCATCGCGCGGCAGGTTCACCATGTCCAGCGTGGACACGCGGAACATCTGGCCGGCGCCTTCGGCGTCGGAGGTGGTGATGATCGGGGTGCTGATCCAGTTGAAACCGTTCTCGTGGAAGAAGCGGTGCACGGCCTGGGCCAGGCAGTTGCGGATGCGGGTGACCGCGCCGAACAGGTTGGTGCGCGGGCGCAGGTGCGCCACTTCACGCAGGAACTCCGGCGTCATCGGCTTGGGCTGGATCGGGTAGGTGAGCGGGTCTTCGACCCAGCCGACCACTTCGACCGCACTGGCCTGGATCTCGAACGACTGGCCCTTGCCCTGCGATTTCACCAGGATGCCGGTGGCCACCAGCGAGCAGCCGGTGGTGAGGCGCTTGATCTCGTCGAAGTTGACCAGGGTGTCGTTGGCTACGACCTGGATCGGGGCGAAGCAGGAGCCGTCGGTCACATTCACGAAGGCCAGATTCGCTGAACCGCGCACCGTGCGCACCCATCCGCGTACCGTGACTTCGCCGCCTTCCGGGATCTTCCCGGCAAGCGCATGTTCAACGCTGACCACCGTCATGACTTGAATCCTCTGCTGATCGACTCGATCTGTGAACACGGGAGTTTACCGGTTGCAGCGTTCTGCTTGCGAGGCATTTCTGCGGCCCAAGCCTCCCTATAATGTCCCTGTTCCTCTGGAGTAGTCCCATGGCTGTCAGCCTGACCCCCATTGCCTTCGAGCGCGTGCAGCGCTTCGTCGCCCAGACCCCGGGTGCGCTGGGCCTGCGCTTCGGCGTGACCAAGACCGGCTGCTCCGGCTGGGGCCACGTGACCGACCTAGCCCGTGACGAGCGCGAGGGCGATACGGTGTTCGACCAGGACGGCGTGAAGATCTACGTCGATGCACAGAGCCTGGCCCTGGTCGACGGCACCGTGATCGACTTCGGCAAGCACGGCCTGAGCGAGACCTTCACGTTCAGCAACCCGAACGCGACCGCCGAGTGCGGCTGCGGCGAGAGCTTCACCACCGACGCCGACAAGGCCTGAGGGCCGCTTCCCCGGGGTCGTGCCGGCCGGTCCTCGGGCAGGTCCCGGTGCTGCCGGGTTCAGGTTCGGCCACGGTTGCCCGGTTGCCCCATCTGCGCCATAATGCGCGGCTTCCTGCCTTCCTGGCGGGAACCCTTGCCCCACCGCGGTCTCAACGGCGGGGGGCTGTCCGGCCGCAAGGCCACATCCGAAAGGTAGAAAAAAACATGAGTCGTCATTACGAAATCGTGTTCATGGTCCACCCGGACCAGAGCGAGCAGGTCCCGGCCATGATCGAGCGCTACAAGTCGCTGGTCGAGAACGGCAACGGCACCATCCACCGTCTGGAAGACTGGGGCCGTCGCCAGCTGGCATACCCGATCCAGAACCTGGTGAAGGCGCACTACGTGCTGCTGAACATCGAAGCCGACCAGGCCGTGCTGAACGAGCTGACCGAAAGCTTCCGCTTCAACGACGCCGTGCTGCGCAACCTGGTCATCAAGCGTGACGAGGCTGACACCGAGCAGTCGCTGATCATGAAGAGCAAGGACGAGAAGGGTGACAAGCCGGAGCGCGGTGAGCGCCGTCGTCGTGACGACGAAGAAGGCGAGTCCACCACCACCGCTGACAACGAAGCCGGCGAAGACGCCGCTTCCGCCGCCTAAGGAGCCTTCCCATGTCCAAGTTCTTCCGTCGCCGCAAGTTCTGCAAGTTCACGGCTGAAGGTGTCAAGGAGATCGACTACAAGGATCTCAACACCCTGCGCCAGTACCTGACCGAGAACGGCAAGATCGTGCCGAGCCGCGTCACCGGTACCAAGTCGAAGTACCAGCGTCAGCTGGCGACCGCCGTCAAGCGCGCTCGCTTCCTGGCCCTGATTCCGTACACCGACAACCACGACGTCTGATGCCCGGCGGGGTGGCCGCGCGCCGCCCCGTTGTGCCAGCTATTCGGACAGCCTTTGTTGCGGGGCATCGCCTCGCTAACGAATAACTTATCTGGAGTAAAACCATGCAGCTGATCCTCCTGCAGAAGGTCACCAACCTCGGCAACCTGGGTGACCTGGTCACCGTCAAGCCGGGCTACGGCCGCAACTTCCTCGTGCCGCAGGGCAAGGCCGTGCCGGCCACCGAGAGCAACAAGGCAGAGTTCGAAGCCAAGCGCGCCGAGTACGAAGCCAAGGCCCAGTCCATCCACGCCGAGGCTGAAGCCCGCAAGGCGAAGCTGGAAGGCGCGAGTGTCACCATCGCCGCCAATGCTTCGACCGAAGGCAAGCTGTACGGCTCGGTCGGCCCGCGCGACATCGCCGAGGCCTTCACCGCCGCCGGCCTGCCGCTGGAAAAGAGCGAAGTCATCCTGGGCGAAGGCGCGTTCCGCAACATCGGCGAGTACGACGTGCTGATCCACCTGCACGCCGACGTCGAGACCACCGTCAAGGTCGTCGTCGAAGCCGAAGCCTGATCCCACGCCGCAAGGCCTGGCATCACCGCAGAACGGGCGCCCGCGAGGGTGCCCGTTTTGTTTTGTCGGTCCGCCCGACGGGCGCGCGGGCCCCGATGTTCCACGCCCATTCGTAGAACACGGCCACATCGGTATACTCAGGGCGTCACACCCGTTCCACGGTCGGCGATCCCAGCAGGATCAATGACTTGGAGGGTAAACGCAGGCCGCTTGCCGGCCCCAGTCCGGAACCCCTATGCGTCTTTCCACGATCAAGCTGTCCGGCTTCAAGTCTTTCGTCGATCCGACCACCCTGCATCTGCCGACCAACATGACCGGCGTGGTGGGGCCCAATGGCTGCGGCAAGTCGAACATCATCGACGCCGTGCGCTGGGTCATGGGCGAAAGTTCGGCCAGCCGCCTGCGCGGCGACTCGCTGACCGACGTGATCTTCTCCGGTTCCAACGCCCGCAAGCCCGTCTCGCAGGCCACGGTCGAGCTGATCTTCGACAACTCCGACCACACCATCTCCGGCGAATACGCCTCGTTCAACGAGATCTCGGTCAAGCGCACGGTCAGCCGCGACGGCACCAGCAACTACTACCTCAACGGCACCAAGTGCCGCCGCCGCGACATCACCGATCTTTTCCTGGGGACCGGCCTGGGCCCGCGCAGCTACTCGATCATCGAACAGGGCATGATCAGCCAGATCATCGAGGCGCGTCCCGAGGATCTGCGCGTCTACCTGGAAGAGGCGGCCGGAATCTCCAAGTACAAGGAGCGGCGCAAGGAAACCGAAACCCGCATCCGCCACACCCGCGAGAACCTTGATCGCCTGGGCGACCTGCGTGAGGAGATCAGCAAGCAGCTCGAGCACCTCAAGCGCCAGGCCCGGCAGGCGGAGCAGTACCAGGCGTTGCAGGAAGAGCGCAGGGTCAAGGATGCCGAGTGGAAGGCGCTGGAGTTCCGAGGCCTCGATGGGCGCCTGTCGAAGCTTCGCGAGGGCCTGTCGCAGGAAGAAACCCGGCTTCAGCAGCTGATCGCGGACCAGCGCGACGCCGAGGCCCGCATCGAGACCTCGCGCATGCGCCGCGAGGAAGCGGCCGACGCACTCAATACCGCGCAGGCCGCGGTCTACCAAGTCGGTAGTACCTTGGCCCGACTGGAGCAGCAGATCCAGCACCAGCGCGAGCTGTCGCAGCGCCTGCACAAGGCCCGCGACGAGACGCGGCAGGCATTGGCCGAGCTGGGCCAGCACATCAGTGGCGACGAGGCCAAGCTGATGGTGCTGCGCGAGGCGGTGGACGCCGCGACCCCGCAGCTGGAGGCGCTGCAGGAAGAGAACGAGATCAAGCAGGAAAGCCTGCGCGAGGCCGAAGCCCGCCTGGCCGACTGGCAGCACCGCTGGGAACAGCACACATCACAGAGTTCCGAAGCCTCGCGCGCCGGCGATGTCGAGCGCACCCGCGTGGACTACCTGGACCGGCAGATCCTCGATGCCGACCGGCGTCGCGAGGCGCTGGCCGCCGAGCGTGCCGGGCTGGACGTGGACGCGCTGGAAGAAGCCTTCGAGCAGCTGCACCTGCAGCACGACACGCAGAAGACCGCACTGGACGAGCTGAGCGAACAGGTCGAGCAGCGCAAGCAGGGCGTGGCCACCGTGCAGGAACAGCAGCGCAACGGTCAGAACGAACTGGCCGAACTGCGCAAGCAGGTCAATGGCCTGCGCGGTCGCCTGGCATCGCTGGAAACCCTGCAGCAGGCCGCACTCGGCCAGGAGCAGGGCGCCGCGGTTGCCTGGTTGAAGGCGCGCGGGCTGGATTCGGCCGCGCGCGTGGGCGAGCGCCTGGATGTCGATGCCGGTTGGGAAAATGCGGTGGAAAGCGCCCTCGGCCAGCTGATCGAAGGCGTGCTGGTGGACGACCCGGCAGGCCTGGTCGATGCGCTGGGCGAACTGGGCGAAGGCCGAATCGCACTGGTGTCTGACGATGCCAGCGATCTGGACGTCGCCGCGACATCGCTGGCCGCGCGCGTGCGCGGACCGACGGCGATCCGACGCCTGCTGGCGCATCTGCATGGCGCGCGGGATCTGGACGAGGCCCGTGCCCTGCAGGCCCGGCTGCCCGCCGGTGATTCGATCATCACCCAGCGCGGCGAGCGTCTCGGCCAGGGCTGGGTGCGCGTGTCGCGCTCCGGTGCGGCCAAGCAGGGTGCGCTGCTGCGCGAGCGCGAGATCAATGAGCTGCGCGAGCAGATCGAACAGCTGCAGAACCGTGAGGTCGAGCTGGAAGATCAGCTGTCCGGCTTCCGCGAGCAGCTGCTGGCCGCCGAACAGCAACGCGAAGATGCGCAACGGGCGCTGTACCTCGCGCATCGTGCGGTATCCGAGCTGGCAGGTCAGCTTCAGGGCCAGCAGGGAAAGGTGGAGGCCGCACGCACGCGCATCGATCGCATCGAAGGCGAGCTGAGCCAACTGCTGGAGACCCTCGAGGTCAACCGCGAGCAGGCGCGCGAGGCACGTTCGCGGCTGGAGAGTGCCGTCAGCAGCATGGGCGACCTGGAATCGACCCGGCAGGCCCTGGAAAGCGAACGCCGGCAGCTGGCCGAAGCACGCGACCTCGCCCGCGAAGCCGCACGGGCGGTGCGCGAACGCTCGCATTCGCTGGCACTGACCCTGGAATCGCAGCGCGCACAGGTGGCATCGCTGAGCCAGGCGCTGGAGCGCATGAGCACCCAGCGCGGGCAGCTGGATTCGCGCCTGGGCGAACTGCATTCGCAGCTGGACGAGGGTGATTCGCCGGTCGAATCGCTGCAGGCCGAGCACCAGAATGCGCTGGAAGAGCGCGTGCGTGCCGACCGTGTCCTGGCCGAAGCGCGTACTCTGCTTGATGGCATCGACGCCGAGCTGCGCAATTTCGAACAGACCCGCCACCAGCGTGATGAGCAGGCGCTGGCGCAGCGCGAGCGTATTTCCCAGCGGAAGCTGGACCAGCAGGCCCTGGTGCTCAGTGCTGACACCCTGCAGGCTGCGGTGGAGAAGGCCGGCTTCGTGATGGCCGACCTGCTCAACGCATTGCCCGAGGACGCCCGCCTGGGGGACTGGGAGCAGGCCGTGCACCAGATCGACGGTCGCATGCGCCGGCTGGAGCCGGTCAACCTGGCGGCGATCCACGAGTATGGCGAGGCATCGCAGCGGTCGGAGTATCTCGATTCGCAGCATGTGGACCTGACCACGGCGCTGGAGACCCTGGAAGACGCCATCCGCAAGATCGACCGCGAAACCCGCGGCCGATTCAAGGATACGTTCGACCGGGTCAACGCCGGTGTGCAGGCCCTCTATCCGCGCCTGTTCGGCGGTGGCCATGCCTATCTGGAACTGACCGGTGAAGATCTGCTCGACACCGGCGTGACCATCATGGCGCGTCCGCCGGGCAAGCGCGTATCCAGCATCTCGCTGCTGTCCGGCGGCGAGAAGGCGATGACCGCGGTGGCGCTGGTGTTCGCGATCTTCCAGCTCAATCCGGCGCCGTTCTGCCTGCTGGACGAAGTGGACGCACCGCTGGACGAGGCCAACGTGGGCCGCCTGGCCAACATGGTCAAGGAAATGAGCGAGAAGGTGCAGTTCCTGTTCGTCAGCCACAACAAGGCGACGATGGAAGCTGCGCAGCAGCTGTCGGGCGTGACCATGCGCGAGCCGGGCGTCAGCCGCCTGGTCAGCGTGGACCTGGAAGAGGCCGCGCGATTGGCGGGCGCGGCCTGACGTGCCATCCTAGTTAACTGAATGAACTAGCCGGAGAACCTATCGAATGTCCGACACGGCACTGTTGCGCATCGGCATCCTGGCCGCCGGCCTGCTGTTGATCGCCGCGATCTTCCTGTTTGGCCGTCCGAAGAAGAAGCCCCAGGGCCGCCGCGTGGAAGGCACCGAACCGACCAGCAGCGAGCGCCGCGAACCGGTCCTGGGCGAGGACGGCGTACCGTTGGCCGATACCCGCCTCGATCCGGCACTGGGCGAAGAGGGTCAACAGGCCGAGCTGGGCCTGGCCGACACCGACGCCGGCGCGGCCAGCGACCTGGGCAAGCGCGCCACCCAGGATTTCGACAAGATCGTCTCGCTGTTCGTGGCCGCACGGGCCGGCGAGCAGCTGCGCGGCGAGGACATCGTCGTGGCGGCCGAGAAAACCGGTCTGGTGTTCGGCCACATGAACGTGTTCCATCGTCTGGTGGAGGGCCATCCGGAACGGGGGCCGATCTTCTCGATGGCCAGCATCATGAAGCCGGGCAGTTTCGACATGGCCAACATCCGTGCCATGGAGACACCGGCCATCGCCTTCTTCCTGACCCTGCCGGCGCCGCTGACCGCGCTCGATGCCTGGGAGAAGATGCTGCCGACCGTGCAGCGCATGGCCGAGCTGCTGGATGGCGTGGTGCTGGACGACAGCCGCAACGCGCTCGGCCGCCAGCGCATCGCCCACATCCGTGACGAGCTGCGTGCCTATGACCGCCAGCACCAGGCGCCGCCCCTGACCAAGACCCCGCGCTGGTAAGCGCGGTCATCCCGGGCATGCCGACCCACGGTCGGCACCCACCACCACGGCAGATCCATCGCCTGCGTGGATGAAGTCAGGAAGGCACCCCGGCGACCTGGGCGAACGCGGCGCGGAACGCTGCCATCTCCTCCTCGGTGCCAACGGTCACACGGACGCGCTGCGGCCAGATCGGCCAGCTGCGACCGATCACCACACCCTGTGCGGCCATCGCCCTGGCAAAGGCGGCACCGTCGCGCTGGACGTCCACCACGAAACAGTTCGCTTCCGACGGCAGGCAGCTGAAGCCACGCTTGCCCAGCCAGGCGATGGTCGCCTGCCGGATCTTCGCGTTCTGCAGACGGCGCTGCGGAACCAGCTGCGGATCGTGCAGGCTGGCCAGAGCGGCGGCCAGCGCCGGCACCGGCAACGGGTTGTCGCCGAGGCTGCCCAGCTCGCGCAGGCGATCGGGATGGGCCGCTGCCGCGCCCAGACGCAGTCCGGCCATGCCATACAGCTTGGAGAAGGTGCGCAGCACGATCAGGTCATCGCGCTCCGCCACCTGCGCGATCAGGCTCGGCTGGTCGCTGTACTGCAGGTACGCTTCGTCCACCAGTACCCGGGTTCCGGCGGGCTTGCTGGCCAGCAGCCAGGCGAGCTCGGCGGGCGGGCTGATCGAACCCGTGGGGTTGTTGGGGTTGCACACATACATCAGCCCGGTCGGGCGCGCGTGCGCGGCAGCCACCATCGCGCGCACATCGTGCGCGCCGTCGCTGCGCAGAGGCACTCGGCTGACGTGTGCGCCCCGCGCGGCGGCCACGTCGCCAATCGCCTCGAAGGTCGGATCAGCCACGACCAGGCCCTGCTGCGGGCCGGTCCAGATTGCGGCGGCACGGTTCAGGGGCTCGCTGGAGCCCGGGTACAGGCGCAGGTGATCGGCACTGACGCCGCTGAGTTCGACGAATGCATCACGGACCTGCGCCGCCAGCTCGAAGCGGTAGCGGCCGCAGCGCGCGATGCTGTCGCGAGCGGCCGATTGCGCAGCGGCGGAAGGCCCATACGGGCATTCATTGAAGTTCAGCAGCACCGGCCCATCGGCGCGCGGCGACGCGGGAGCCGCAGCCGGGGCGGTTTGCGCGTATCCCAGGCCCGGCAGGCCACTGCCGGCGACGGCGAGGCCGGCACCGGCCAGCTGCAGGAAGCGACGACGGGAGGCAGGCAGGGTCATGGGCAGGTTTCCGGAGGGCGGCCGACGCACGCTAGCGCTGCCGGTGGAGGGCGGCAAGCCCGTCTTTCGCGGAGCGGGGCCCGGCGCTGCCGGGGCGGGGACGTTACAGGGCATGACGGCCGGGCGCGGTAGAATCCCCAGCCGCCCCAGAATCACCGATCACGATGAGCCCCAGCCCCGCCGAACGCGTCGATGAACTCCGCCGGCAGATCGCCCAGGCCAACCGCGCCTATCACGAGCTGGATGCGCCGGAGATCCCCGACGTCGATTACGACCGGCTGGTGCGCGAGCTGGAAGCACTGGAACGTGCGCACCCCGAACTGGCCCGCGCGGACAGCCCGACCCAGCAGGTCGGCGCGCGTCCCTCCGGGCGTTTCGCTGAAGTCCGCCACGCGGTGCCGATGCTGTCGTTGTCCAATGCCTTCAGCGATGAGGAGGTGACCGACTTCGTGCGCCGCATCGACGAACGCCTGCGACGCGGTGCCGCGCGCTTTTCGGCGGAGCCGAAGATGGACGGGCTGGCGATCAGCCTGCGCTACGAGGATGGACATTTCGTTCTGGGTGCGACCCGCGGCGATGGCACGACCGGCGAAGACGTCACGGCCAACCTGCGCGAGATCGGCGACATCCCCCGGCGTCTGCACGGCAAGGGCTGGCCGGACGTGCTGGAAGTGCGCGGTGAGGTCTACATGGCCCGTGCCGACTTTGAAGCCTACAACGATCGCGCGCGGCTGCATGGCGGCAAGGTACTGGCCAACCCGCGCAATGCGGCGGCCGGGTCGCTGCGCCAGCTCGACCCGAAGATCAGCGCACAGCGCAAGCTCAGCTTCTTCGCCTACGGCACCGGAGAAGTGCAGGGCGGCGAACTGCCCGATACCCACTCGGGCACGCTCGCGCAGCTGGGTGCCTGGGGCTTCCCGGTCAGCGATCTGTGCAGGGTGGTGGAAGGCGCCGATGGATTGCTGGCCTACTACCGCGATATCGGCGCACGCCGCGATGGCCTGCCCTTCGACATCGATGGCGTGGTCTACAAGCTGGACGACCGCGCTGGCCAGCAGGCGATGGGTTTCGTCTCGCGCGCACCGCGCTGGGCCATCGCGCACAAGTTCCCGGCGCAGGAACAGAGCACCACGCTGGAAGCGATCGAGATCCAGATCGGCCGCACCGGCGCTGCCACTCCGGTCGCGCGCCTGGCGCCGGTCGCCGTGGCCGGCGTGATCGTCTCCAACGCAACCCTGCACAATGCGGACCAGATCGAGCGCCTGGACGTGCGGGTGGGTGACAGCGTGATCGTGCGCCGTGCCGGCGACGTGATTCCCGAAGTGGTCAGCGTCATCCTCGACCGCCGGCCGCCGGGCACCACGCCGTGGCAGATGCCCACGCGCTGCCCGGTCTGTGGCTCGGAGATCGTGCGCGAAGAGGGCGCGGCCGCGTGGCGCTGCTCCGGTGAGTTGTCGTGCCCGGCGCAGCGCAAGGAGGCCATCGCCCATTTCGCTTCACGTCGCGCGATGGATATCGATGGCCTGGGTGACAAGTACATCGAAACCCTGGTGGATGCCGGCATCGTCAAGGGCGTGGCGGACCTGTACCGGCTCACCCGCGACCAGCTGCTGCACCTGAAGCTGGTGCTCGACGCGGAAGATCCGTCCGCGCTGGCCGCCAGCCTGGCGCCGCACCTGCCGGCCGAAGGCAGCGGCACCGTGCTCAATGCCGTGCTCAAGCTCGATGGCAACGATGTGGCCTGGCGCGCGAACGCACTGGCGCAGCCGGCCAGCTTCGAGTGGAACACGAAGAAGATCGCGACCCGCTGGGCCGACAACCTGATCGCCGCGATCGACACCAGTCGTGCCACCACGCTGGAACGGCTGTTGTTCGCGCTGGGCATCGAACATGTCGGCGAAAGCACGGCCAAGGCGTTGGCGCAGTGGTTCGGTGATCTGGCCTTGATCCGACGGCTGCCCTGGCCACTGTTCAAGCGCGTGCCGGACATCGGTGGCGAAGTGGCACGTTCGCTCGGTCACTTCTTCGAGCAGCAGGGCAACCAGCAGGCCATCGACGATCTGCTGCAGGTTGGCCAGGTGCGCATCAGCGACGTGCATCCGCCCAGTGCGAAGCTGCGTGAGGGGCTGGACCTGGCTCAGCTGCTGGTGGAATCGGAGATCCCCGGCATCACCCGCCTGCGCGCGGAAAAGCTGGTGGCGGTGCTGCCCAGCGCGCAGGCCGTGCTCGATGCCGAGCATGGCCAGTTCGTCAATGCCGGATTGCCCGAGGACACCGCGCGCGGCCTTGCCCAGTGGCTGGAAGCGGACAGCCATGGCGTGATGCTGCTGGCTGCCGAGGAGGCGATGCAGCAGATCCTGGCCAAGGCGCCCGCGCTGACCGAAATCGTCGCCGGTCCGCTCGACGGGCAGACCGTGGTCCTGACCGGCACCCTGGCCCAGCTCACCCGCGATGTGGCCAAGGAGCGACTGGAGGCGCTGGGAGCCAAGGTGTCCGGCAGCGTGTCGAAGAAGACCCACTTCGTGGTGGCGGGTACCGAAGCCGGCTCCAAGCTGGACAAGGCGCAGGCCCTGGGAGTGCCGGTGTGGGACGAAGCGCGTCTGCTGGCCTTCCTCGCCGACCACGAATGATCACCCTGCCGGGCGTGACATGCGCCCGGCCCGAAACAGCAAAGGATTCCCGATGCAGACTGCCCCGCTGGACTTCCGCCTGGCCACCCGCGCCGACGAGGAACTGCTGATCTCGCTGATACGCGCGTTCTACGCCGAGGACAGGATCGAGTTCGACGACGTGCGCGTGCGCCGCGGTGTCGATGCACTGCTGGCCGATCCGCGCAACGGCGAAGTACTGCTGTGGCTGGACGAAGCCGGTCAGGTGGTCGGCTATGCGGTGATCGCGATGGGCTTCAGCCTGGAGCAGGGCGGGCATTTCATGCTGCTTGACGAGCTCTATCTGGGGCCGCGGGCGCGCGGCCGTGGCCGGGGCAAGCAGGCGCTGGCCATCTGCGAACAGCGTGCGCGCGGACGCGGGGTCAGCCGCCTGCGCCTGGAGGTGAACCACCACAACGAACTGGCGCGTCGGCTGTACCTGGCCAGTGGCTACATCGATGACACCCGCGACCTGCTGACCCTGCCGCTGGATCACCCGCGCCAGGAGGGCATCCTGTGAGCGACGCCCTGCGGCGCAAACTGCAGCAGCGTGCCGCGCTGAACGCGCTGGTGCGCCGCTTCTTCGCAGAGCGTGACGTGCTGGAGGTGGAGACACCGATCCTGTCGGTGGCCGGTAATACCGAGCCCAACATCGACAGCTTCCATACCGACTTCAGCGGCCATGTCGACGCCGGCGGCCGCCGTCGCTGGCTGCGTACGTCGCCGGAGTACCCGCTCAAGCGGCTGCTCGCTGCCGGTGTCGGCGACTGCTACGAACTGGGGCGGGTGTTCCGCAACGGCGAGGCCGGCGGGCGCCATAACCCGGAGTTCACCCTGCTGGAGTGGTACCGGGTTGGCTGGGACCATCACCGGCTGGTGCAGGAAACCGCGGAGCTGGTCCGCCTGGCTCTGGGCCTGGTCGGACGCAGCGCCAGCCTGCGTGTGCTGAGCTACCGCGAGCTGTTCCAGCAGCAGGTGGGCGTGGATCCGTTCCAGACCGATGAGGCCGGGCTGCGCGCTGCGCTGGGTGACGTGCATATCGACCCGGTCGGGCTGACCCGCGACGACTGGCTGGATCTGCTGATGACCCATCGCATCCAACCGCATTTCGATGACGCAGTCATGACCGTTGTCCACGACTGGCCGGCGAGCCAGGCAGCACTGGCCCGCATCCGCCCTGGTACGCCGCCGCTGGCCGAGCGGTTCGAGCTGTACCTGGGGGCCGTGGAGCTGGCCAACGGCTATCACGAACTGAACGATGCCGACGAACAACGGGCGCGTTTCCAGCACGACCTGCAGCGCCGCCATGCGCGCGGGCAGGTGCAGCCGGCGCTGGACGAGGCACTGCTGGCGGCGCTGCCCGCGATGCCTGCGTGTGCGGGAGTTGCGGTCGGCATCGATCGCCTGTTGATGGCGATGAACCGCACGCCCCGCATCGCCGACGTGCTGGCCTTCGATTTCGCCGACGCCTGAGCGCACGCGGCTTTCTGAACCAGACAGACTGAACGGATTGCCGCGTCCGCGCGCTTGATTCAGCAAGCACGATGATGCTCTCATCACTCCCGATGCCAGACACTGGCATGGCAGTTCGTCCAGTCCTATGGGGAAGGCTTTGGTCAAGTGGTTTGCGGTTGTGGCGGCACCGGTCTACTCCATTGCGATGTGGGGAGTGCTGACGCCGTTGCCGGCATCGGCGCAGCAGGCCGGCTATGACGGCGAAGTCGTCACCTGCGAGTCACGCGACATGGCCTGGGTGCACTGCGATATCGATGTCAGCAACGGCGTCGATCTGGTTCGCCAGTTGTCCAGCAACAGCTGTATCCGTGGCAGCGAATGGGGCACCGACCGCAGCGGCGTGTGGGTCACGCTCGGCTGCCGTGCCGAGTTCCGGGCGCGCCCGGCGCAGGGAGTGGCTGCGGCCGAGCCAGGCAGCAAGCGCAAGGTGCGCCGCGTGGTCCGCTGTGAATCCAATGGCCGTCCGCAGAGTTGTCCGGTGCGTCTGGACGGCGCGCCGGTGCGCCTGCTGCGGCAGCTGTCGGTGCTGCCATGCCGGGAAGGGCAGGGCTGGGGTTACAAGCGCAACGAGGTGTGGACCAGCCGAGGCTGCCAGGGTGATTTCGAGGTGGCCGATGAGGATGGCCGTTTCGTCGACGTGCCGCGCCGGCTGACCTGCGAATCCAAATCGAAGAAGCGCCGATTCTGCGGCGCCAGCATCTCCGTCGGTGCCGCGGTGCGACAGCAGCTGTCCAGCACCGAGTGCGTGGAGGGCAGCACCTGGGGCTGGAGCCGCAACGGCATCTGGGTGGACGGCGGTTGCCGCGCCGAATTCTCGGTGAATTGAATCCGGCCGGGTGCCTGCGCGAGGGGGCGTGGCCCTACAATGGGCCCATGAACACTGCCACCGACCTCGATTACGCCCGCTACGACCACATCCGCCCGATCCTGTGGACCGGCGATGCCCTGCAACTGCTGGACCAGCGCAAGCTGCCGTTCGTGGTCGAGCATGTGGTATGCCGGGACAGCGATGAAGTCGCCGCGGCCATCCACGCCTTGACCGTACGTGGCGCCCCGGCCATCGGCATCGCGGCGGCCTGGGGCGTGGTGCTGGCGGCGCGTGAGGTGCAGGCGGCCGATGGCCCGCTCGCCCTGCAGCAGCTTGAGCCGGCGCTGCAGCGGCTGAACGCCTCACGCCCGACCGCCGTCAACCTGGCCTGGGCACTGGCGCGGATGCGTCGTTGCCTGGGCAGCGCCGGTGCGGACTGGAAGACGCTGCTTGAAGCGGAAGCGCGGGCCATCGCCGAGGAAGACCTGGCCGCCAACCGCCACATGGGGGCGCTCGGCGCCGGCCTGATCGATGCCGGCAGCGGCGTGCTGACCCACTGCAATACCGGCTCGCTGGCCACAGCCGGCTTCGGCACCGCGCTGGGCGTGATCCGCGCCGGCATGGCCCAGCACCGGATCGCCCGCGTGTTCGCCGGCGAGACCCGGCCGTGGCTGCAGGGCGCGCGCCTGACCGTCTGGGAACTGCAGCAGGATGGCATCGACGCCACCCTGATCGCCGATTCGGCCGCCTCGCACCTGATGAAGACCGGGGCCGTGCAGTGGGTGATCGTCGGCGCCGACCGCATCTGCGCCAATGGCGATACCGCCAACAAGATCGGCACCTACCAGCTGGCCATCGCCGCGCGCCACCATGGCGTGAAATTCATGGTCGTGGCGCCGTCCTCGACGGTCGACATGGAGACCGTCGACGGCAGCCAGATCGAGATCGAACAGCGCGATCCGGGCGAGCTGTACGGCGTGGGCGGGACGCGCACGGTGGCCGAAGGCATCGCCGCCTGGAACCCGGTGTTCGATGTCACCCCGGGCGAGCTGATCGACGCCATCGTGACCGAGCGCGGCGTGATCCTGAACCCGACCGTGGAGAACATGCGCGCCGCCTTCGGCGGTTGAGACGCACAGTCGGTCTGCGCCGCGGGAGCCGGGCGCATCTTCCGGGTTCGCCGCGGCCGGCCCCGGGCGTGGCCCGATGGGCCCCGTCCTGCCCCTAAGTTCCTGATTTGTGCCGGTAAAACCCCTGTAAACACAGGCGGGGAATGGTCCGATGTGGTAGTATCCACAGGTTGAATCGAGGTTCCGGCATGGTCACCCCCGCAGGTGTCCGCGCCGGACTGGACCGCTACCAGACAACGGAACCCGAATGGCAGAAACCGCCAAGGAAATCATCCAGGTCAACCTGGAAGACGAGATGCGCAAGAGCTACCTCGATTACGCCATGAGCGTGATCGTGGGCCGCGCGCTCCCGGATGCGCGCGATGGCCTCAAGCCGGTGCATCGCCGCGTGCTGTACGCGATGAACGAGCTCAACGCGCACAGCAACAAGCCCTACTTCAAGTCGGCGCGTATCGTCGGTGACGTCATCGGTAAGTACCATCCGCATGGCGATCAGTCGGTGTACGACACGCTGGTGCGCCTGGCCCAGCCGTTCTCGCTGCGTTACATGCTGGTCGACGGCCAGGGTAACTTCGGTTCGATCGACGGTGACTCCGCCGCGGCGATGCGATACACCGAAGCGCGCATGTCGCGCCTCGCGCATGAGCTGATGGCCGACATCGACAAGGAAACCGTCGATTTCCAGCCCAACTACGACGAGAAGGAACTGGAGCCGACGGTCATGCCGACCCGGTTCCCGAACCTGCTGGTCAACGGTTCGGCCGGTATCGCGGTGGGCATGGCGACCAACATCCCGCCGCACAACCTGAGCGAATCGATCAATGCCTGCATCGCGCTGATCGACAACCCGGAAATCGACGTCGACGGCCTGATGGAGTACATCCCGGGCCCGGATTTCCCGACTGCGGGCATCATCAACGGCACCGCCGGCATCGTCGCCGGCTACCGTACCGGCCGTGGCCGCGTGCGCATCCGCGCCAAGGCGGATATCGAAGTGGCCGACAACGGCCGCGAATCGATCATCGTCACTGAAATTCCTTACCAGGTGAACAAGGCGCGTCTGATCGAGAAGATCGCCGAGCTGGTCAAGGAAAAGAAGATCGAAGGCATCAGCGAGCTGCGCGATGAGTCCGACAAGGACGGCATGCGCATCTACATCGAGATCAAGCGCGGTGAATCTGCCGAGGTTGTGCTGAACAACCTGTACCAGCAGACGCAGATGGAATCGGTGTTCGGCATCAACATGGTGGCGCTGGTCGACGGCCGCCCGCAGTTGATGAACCTCAAGCAGATGCTGGAGGCATTCGTCCGCCACCGTCGCGAGGTGGTCACCCGCCGCACCGTGTTCGAGCTGCGCAAGGCGCGTGCCCGTGCCCACGTGCTGGAAGGCCTGACCGTCGCGCTGGCCAACATCGACGAGATGATCGAGCTGATCAAGACCTCGCCCAATCCCAACGAGGCGCGCGAACGCATGCTCGCCCGCCTGTGGGAGCCGGGCCTGGTCGGGGCCATGCTGGGTGCTGCCGGTGCCGAGGCCTCGCGCCCGGAGGACCTGCCCAAGGGCGTGGGCCTGATCGAGGGCGGCTACCAGCTGACCGAGATCCAGGCCACCCAGATCCTGGAAATGCGCCTGCACCGCCTGACCGGGCTGGAGCAGGATCGCCTGACCGACGAGTACAAGCAGCTGCTGGAAGTGATCGCCGGTCTGATCCACATCCTGGAAGATCCCGATCGCCTGCTGCAGGTGATCCGCGAGGAGCTGGTCAGCGTCAAGGCCGAGTTCGGCGACGAGCGTCGCACCGAGATCCGCCACAGCGAAGAAGACCTGGACATCCTCGACCTGATCGCCCCGGAAGACGTGGTGGTCACCCTGTCGCACGCCGGCTACGTCAAGCGCCAGCCGGTCAGCGCCTACCGCGCCCAGCGTCGTGGCGGCCGTGGCCGCAGCGCGGCGGCGACCAAGGAAGAGGATTTCATCGAACAGCTGTGGCTGGTCAACACGCACGACACCCTGTTGACCTTCACCAGTTCAGGCAAGGTGTTCTGGCTGCCGGTGTACCAGCTGCCCGAAGCCGGCTCCAACGCACGCGGCCGGCCGATCATCAACTGGATTCCGCTGGAACCGGGTGAGCGCGTACAGGCCGTGTTGCCGGTGCGCGAATACGCCGATGGCCAGTTCGTGTTCTTCGCCACGAAGAACGGCACGGTCAAGAAGACCCCGCTGGGCGAATTCGCCTTCCGTCTGGCCCGCGGCAAGATCGCGATCAACCTTGACGAGGGCGATGCGCTGGTTGGCGTCGGCCTGACCGATGGCGAGCGTGACATCCTGCTGTTCGCCTCCAACGGCAAGACCGTGCGTTTCGGCGAGGACAAGGTCCGCTCGATGGGCCGTACCGCCACCGGCGTGCGCGGCATCAGGATGCCGCCCGGCGAGGAAGTAGTCAGCCTGATCGTGGCCGAGAGTGCCGGTGGTGCCGAGGACGAGAACGAGGACGACAACGGTATCGAGGAAGCGGTCGCCAATGGCGATGCGGTGATCGACGGTGCCGACGACGCCAACCTGCAGTACATCCTCACCGCCACCGAGAATGGTTACGGCAAGCGCACCCCGCTGCCGGACTATCCGCGCAAGGGGCGTGGTACCCAGGGCGTGATCGGCATCCAGACCACCGAGCGCAACGGCAAGCTGGTCGCCGCGGTGCTGATGGGCTCCAGCGATGAAGTGCTGCTGATCTCCGATGGCGGCACGCTGGTGCGCACGCGCGGTTCGGAAATCAGCCGCGTGGGCCGCAACACCCAGGGCGTCACCCTGATCCGCCTGTCCAAGGACGAGAAGCTGCAGGCGGTGGAGCGCATGGATGCCTCGATCGACGAGGACGAGGACGAGGTGGCCGCGGTCGCCCCGGCCACGGCCGAAGGCGCCCCGGCTGCCACCGGCAGCGAGGATGCCGCGCAGGAGTGATCCGGTCGCGCTGACGAGGTACCCGACGACGCCGGCCCCGTGCCGGCGTCGTCGTATGCGGGAGCATGGAATACGCACGCGCTTCACGGCGGCGGTGGGATAAGGGCAGCATGCTGCTCCCGGAGATCGACGATGTCCGCCACGCCGCAGTCCGCGCCGGCGCCTGTGCGCCGCCACCCCCTGGTCACGGTCCTGTCGCTGCTGCTGGTCATCCTGGGCCTGGTGATCGGCGGGCTGGGTGCATGGCTGTTCCAGCTGGGGGGCTCGGCCTATTACCTCATCGCCGGCTGTGGCCTGCTGGCCAGCGGCATTCTGCTGTGGCTCAACCGTCGCAGCGGTGCGCTGCTGTACGCGCTGGTGTTCGTCGGCACGCTGCTGTGGACGGGGTGGGAATCGGGCAGCGATTACTGGCGCTGGGTGCCGCGGCTGGGGCTGGTCACCGCGCTGGGCATCGTTCTGGCGCTGCTGACGCCGACGTTGCGCGCGCCGCTGTCCAAACGGCTGTCGCGCAGCATCGCCGCCGTGTTGCTGCTGGTGTTCGTCGGCGCGTTTGCCCTGGCGTTCAGTCCGCACGGCAGCGTGGACGGCCATGCGCCGTTCCCGGAAGCAGCCTTCAGCGCAGGCCTGGAGCCGACCCGCGACACCACCGGCCTGCAGCCGGCCGACCAGCCCGCCGAGGGTGACTGGCCCGCCTGGGGCCGCAGCAACGCCGCCACCCGCTTCTCGCCGCTGCAGCAGATCACGCCCGCCAACGTGGCTACCCTGCAACTGGCCTGGCAGTTCCGCACCGGCGACCTGCCGAAGAAGCGCTGGGGTGCCGAGACCACGCCGTTGAAGATCGGCGACCGGCTGTACCTGTGCACGGCACGCAACCGCCTGATCGCCCTCGAGGCCAGCACTGGCAAGGCGCTGTGGCGGTTCGATCCAAAGGTGAAGGACGCCTCCATTCCGTACACCGCCGCCTGCCGTGGGGTGTCCTACTACGAGCAGCCCGCCGTGCCGGTATTCGCCGATGCGGCATTGGCGGATGTGGCTGCCGATCTCGCCTTGCCCCTGCCACCTCCCAGCGTTCGACCGGGCGCGGCGGCGGGCGCGCGGCCTGCCTGCTGGGCGCGCGTCATCGAAGGCACGCTGGACGGACGCATCATCGCAGTGGATGCCGACAGCGGTCGGCCGTGCGTCAATTTCGGCAACAACGGCCAGATCGACATCACCCTCGACATGGGCGAGGTGCCGCCGGGCTATGTCTCGATCACCTCGCCGCCGGCCATCGTGCGCGGCGTGATCGTCACCGGTCACCAGGTGCTGGACGGGCAGCGCCGAGACGCGCCTTCCGGCGTGATCCAGGCCTATGACGCGATCACCGGCAAGCTGCGCTGGGCGTGGGACATGGAGCGGCCCGAGCGCACCGGTCCGCCACCCCGCGAGCAGGTCTATACCCGGGGTACGCCGAACATGTGGACCACCGCCACCGGCGATGAACAACTGGGCCTGGTCTACCTGCCGTTGGGCAATGCCGCCGGCGACTACTGGAGCGGCTCGCGCAGCGAGCAACAGAACCGCTATGCCACCTCGCTGGTGGCACTCGACGTGGCCACCGGCAAGCCGGTCTGGCATTTCCAGGCCGTACGCAAGGATGTCTGGGACTACGACCTCGGTTCGCAGGCCAGCCTGATCGATTTTTCGACCGCGGCAGGCAAGGTGCCCGCGATCCTGCTGCCGACCAAGCAGGGTGACCTGTACATCCTCGACCGGCGCAACGGCCGGCTGCTGACACCTGCCGAAGAGCGCAGGGTTCCGCAGGGCGGCGTGGAACCGGAGCAGCGCTCGCCAACGCAGCTGTTCTCGCTCTATCACACCCTGCGGCGCGAGCAGCCGCTGACCGAGCGTGACATGTGGGGCATCACGCCGATCGATCAGCTGGTCTGCCGCATCCAGTTCCGCAGGGCGCACTACCAGGGCTTCTACACGCCGCCCACCAGTGATCGCCATTCCATCGAGTATCCCGGTTACAACGGTGGCTCGGACTGGGGTGGCGTGGCCATCGATACCCGCCGGGGCGTGATCGTGGCCAACTACAACGACATGCCCAACTACAACCGGCTGGTACCGCGTGCCGAGGCCGACCGACGGGGATGGCTGCCGCGTGAGCAGATCCGCGCCGACCGCGGCGCTGGCGAAGGGGCAGGCGACCCGCAGGTGGGTACGCCGTATGCCATCGACGTCAATGCAGGATGGCGGCTGCCATTGACCGGCCTGTCGTGCAAACAGCCGCCGTATGGCGGCATCCGCGCGATCGATCTGCGCACGGGCACGCTGCTGTGGGACCGGCCGTTCGGAAGCGCGCGCGGCAACGGCCCGTTCGGCATCCGCTCCGGCCTGCCGATCGAGATCGGAACGCCCAACAATGGCGGTGCGGTGATCACTGCCAGCGGCCTGGTGTTCATCGCCGCCGCGACCGACGATCTGCTGCGCGCGATCGATCTGAAGACGGGCCGGGAACTGTGGCATGCCAGGCTGCCTGCCGGGGGCCAGGCCACCCCGATGATCTACGAGCAGGGGGGACGCCAGTACGTGGTGATCGTCGCAGCAGGCCATCACTTCATGGAGACTCGTCCCGGCGATTACGTGATGGCGTTTGCCCTGCCCGAACATTGAGCATCGTTCGCGGCGGGGCCTGTCCGCCGATTCCCGGAAGCGGCCATTTCCCACCCGATGACGTGGTGTCCACCGATGCAGTAGCGGTGTGCCGGCGGGCACGCTGTTGCGCATGCCCAGCCTGTCGAACCCTGTCAGCCGCGAGCCCATCATGGGCAATGTCCATCTGCTCACCGTGACCTGCTGCAATCGGCAGCGCCTGTTCGAGAACGCGGCGCATGCGGATGTCGCGATGCAGCTGTTGGCTGCGATGGACCGCGAGGGGCTGACCACCTCGCTGGCCTGGCTTGTCATGCCCGACCACGTGCGATGGCTGGCGCAGCTGCGTGGCCATCCACCCGGATACTGCGTACAGCGCTTCAAGGCGCGCAGCAGCTTCCTGATCAACCGCCATCGTGGCCGCAACGGAGCGGTCTGGCAGGCCGGCTATTTCGATCAGGTGATCGACAATGATGCTTCGTTGCCTGTGCGGGCCCGGCAGGTGCTGGCTTACCCGGTCAGTGCGGGGCTGGCCAGGCAGATGGGCGAGTATCCCCATGGCTGGTGTCGCTGGCCGCTGCAGGACGCCGCGATTGCGCGGTAGTGGCGGGCTGCCGTGTTACTGCGGCACCCGTACCATCCTCGTCATCAAGTGTTCGACCACACCCGCCGGGTTGGCTGTGCGGCCCACATGCGTGCTGGACATCTGCACGATCGAGCTGCGTTTGGCGGTGAGGAAATGGAAGCGTGCGCGTGCCGGAAGCTGCGCGATGGGGCCGGCGGTGGCATCGCCGCGGCAGATGGCCACGATGGCATCCAGCCACGGTTGCAGCGCCTGCTGGTCCAGCGCCGGTGCGAACGCCTGCAGGCGTGCCGGGTCGATCTCGATGGCCGCTTCCAGATGACGCGCACCGGGACAGGACACGATCACCCCGACGTTGATGAATTCCTCGCGCTCCACCCGCGGTACAACGCGGATGACCGCATAGTCATACGTGTGCAGCGTGGGCACGGATGGCCTCCTGCACGAACACCGCACGCACCTTCAGGCGATGCTTGAGATAGTCGATGTAGCCCTGGCGGTAGGCCTGAGGGCTGTCGAACGCTGGCTCGTTGACCAGCCAGCTGTCTGGCACGAGGCCGACGATCCGCTCGATCTCGGCATCGGTCAGGCGAGCCGCCAGCTCGGCATCCACCTCGGCGATGCGGCTGGCGAACGACAGCAGCACGTGGTCGCGGATCAGCACGAACGGCCTTTCGCACGCATCGCCGGCGTTGGCCCAGTCGTGGTGGAAATACATCGCTGCACCGTGGTCGATCAGGTACAGCTGGCGGTGCCACACCATCAGGTTCGGGTTGCGCGTGGTGCGATCGACATTGCTGGTGAATGCATCGAACCAGACGATGCGCGACGCCAGGTCGGCGTCCACCGGCATGGCCGCCGGGTCGTAGTTGATCGCGCCGGGCAGGTAATCCAGGCCCAGGTTCAGGCCCTCGCTGGCGCGGATCAGTTCCTGGATCTCCGGATCCGGTTCGGTACGCGCGAACTCGCTGTCCAGTTCAACGAACAGCAGTTCGGGAATCGGCAGGCCCAGGGTACGGGCCATTTCACCTGCGATCAGTTCGGCGATCAGGGCCTTGGGCCCCTGGCCCGCACCCCGGAACTTGAGTACGGCCATGCCGTCGTCGTCGGTCTCGACCACGGCCGGCAGGGAGCCGCCCTCCCGCAGGGGCGTAATGTAACGAAGAGCATTCACGGTGCGCATGCACGCATTCTAGCGTGGCACACGGTGCTGCATTGCATGCGCCGCAGAGCACACGCCGCGCATGCCGACGCAACGCAGGCAATGCTGAATGCACGCTGCGCAATGTGCCGCGCTTCACACGATCCTCCGGACGGCGCGGGCAACATGCTGTCCATGGCGTTCGCGGAAACGCCGCGCGGATCCTGCTCCACGATGTCTCCACCAGATGCGGAGGTACAGGGATGAGCGACCAACTGAATGCGGCACTGCCGCCTCTGGATGATGCCAAGGCCGAAGAAATGATCGGCAAGGTAGTGCTGGTGGGCGTCACCCGTTACGGCGGTGACGGGCAGGTTCAAGGGCTGGAGCAGTATGCCGGCACGGTGCTGCGCATCAGCGCGTTCGAAGGCGTGGTGCTTGCCGACGAAAACGATGGGCACGAGCGCTACCTGCCGCCCATGCTCGACCAGTACCTGCCAGCCCAGCCGGGCGAGTACTGCATGCGCTCCACCGGGATGATCGTGGTGGACCCGGACTATCTGGCCACCTGGGACCTGCACGCCAGGCAGTAGTGACCCGGCCTGCGCTTTGCCTTATCCGGTGACTAGCCCATCCGGCCCATTGAACGCGGGCCGGGCGGTGCTAGATTCGGCGCATGCCCGCTTCGCGGGCAGCCCGACACTACCAGGGGATAAGGATGCTCATCCGTCGTACCTCTCTGGCGGCTGCCATTGCCGTCGTTGCCGTCACGCTGTTGTCTGCAGGCCCGGCATGGGCCGACTATGCCAAGCCGCCGGAGCATCTGCTGAAGGTGCTGAAGGCACCGCCGCCGCCAATGCCGAACGTGGACCCCAGTGGCCAGCGTCTGTTGCTGACCACCGCGCAGACCTATCCGTCGATCAGCCGGGTGGCGCAGCCCTACCTGAAACTGGCCGGCGTGCGCCTGGAGCCGAAGAACCGCAGCCGTCATGACACGCCCGGAGGCTATGGCATACCGGCCTGCGTGGCCGACTTCACCCTGGTCGAGATCGGCAGCGGCAAGCAGACCCGGGTCAACCTGCCGCAGGGCTGTGCCGGTGGCGCGCTGTGGTCGGCCGACGGCAGCCACTTCGCGTTCCAGAACGCGGTCGAGACCAGCGTGCAGCTGTGGGTGGGCGATGCCGCCACCGGTCAGGTCAAGCAGGTACCGAACGTCCAGTTGAACCCGATTTTCGGCAGCACCGTGCAGTGGCTGGGTGGCAGCCAGACACTGCTGGTGAAGCTGGTACCGGCCAACCAGGGGCCGGCACCCTCCAATGGCGGCGTGCCGACCGGACCCGATGCACAGGAGTCGCTCGGCAGCAGTGGCGAGAGCAGCACCTATGAGGCACGCGACACGCTGACCAGCGTGCATGATGAAGCGTTGTTCGCCTACTACGGGGCCTCGCAGCTGGCGGTGGTGGATACCGCGGCGGGCACCGTGCGAGCGGTCGGCCAGCCGGCCATCTACAACGATGTCAGTGCGGCGCCAGACGGCGTGCATGTGCTGACCGAGTCGATCAAGCCACCGTTCTCGCATGCGGTCACCTACCAGCGCTTCGCCAACGACGTCGCGGTACTGGATGTCAGCAGTGGGCGCACGACCACCATCGCCCGCCTGCCGTTGGCAGACCGCGTGCCGGTGCACGGCGTGCCGGAGGGGCCGCGCGGTTTCGACTGGCGCTCCACCGATCCGGCGACGCTGGTGTATGCCGAAGCACTGGACAAGGGCGACTGGAAAGTGAGTGTGCCGCACCGTGACCGCGTGCTCATGCTCAAGGCGCCGTTCACCGGCAAGCCGGTGGAGATCGCGCGTACCGCGCAGCGCTTCGAAGGCATTGCCTGGACGGCGGACCCGGCCGTGTCGTTCCAGTTCGAGAATGACGAGAACCGGCACTGGGTGCAGACCCGCATCGTCGATGTGGACAAGCCCCGGCAGGAGGGCCGCCTGTTGTGGGACATGTCCAGCGACGAGCTGTACGGCGATCCGGGCAACCTGGTGTTCAAGCGCCTGCCCAATGGCGCACCGGTGGTGCGGCAGGAAGGGACGTACGTGTTCCTGCGCGGGCAGGGCGCTTCGCCGCAGGGGGATCGCCCGTTCCTGGACCGTCTGGACCTGGCCACACTGAAGAGTGAGCGCCTGTTCCGCAGCGATGCCGATGCCTACGAGCAGTTCCTGGGCTTCAGCAATACGCCCGGCCGCTACCTGACGTGGCACCAGTCGGTGATGGACCCGCCGAACGCCTTCCTGCGCCAGCAGGGCGATGCTGTGGCGGACGCCAAGCAGGGCGAGGCGCAGTACACCTCCACCGCGACGGCCCTGACGAAGCTGGTCGACCCCACGCCTGAAGTGCGGCAGATCAAGAAGCAGCTGGTGACCTACAAGCGCGCCGACGGCGTGGACCTGTCGTTCACCCTGTACACGCCGCCCGGCTACCGGGAAGGCCAGCGCGTGCCGGCCATCCTCTACGCCTATCCGGCAGACTTCGCCAATGCCGCGCAGGCCGGGCAGGTCTCCGGTTCGCAGCAGACGTTCACCCGCCTGCAGCCGTACCGCCTGATGCTGCTGGCCGGCTACGCGATCATCGACAATGCCTCGTTCCCGATTGTCGGTGATCCCAGGAACGCCTACGACACCTACCTGGAGCAGTTGGAAGCCGATGCCAAGGCGGCCGTGGACAAGGCCGTCGACATGGGCGTGGTGGATCGCAACCGGATCGGCGTGACCGGCCACAGCCACGGCGGCCTGATGACCGCGAACCTGATCGCGCATACCACCCTGTTCAAGGCGGGCGTGGCGACCAGCGGCTCCTACAACAAGACCTTCACTCCGTTCGGGTTCCAGAACGAGCGGCGTTCGGTCTGGCAGGCACAGGATGTCTACCTGAAGGCATCGCCGTTCTTCTACGCCGACAAGATCAAGCTGCCGTTGCTGCTGGTGCATGGCGAGGACGATGCCAATCCGGGTACCGAGCCGTTCCAGTCGCGCAAGCTGTACCAGGCGATCCGTGGCAACGGCGGCACCACCCGCCTGGTGATGCTGCCGAACGAGCCGCACTGGTATACGGCGCTGGAGTCGAACGAGCAGCTGGTGGCGGAGATGCTCAACTGGTTCGACACCTACGTGAAGAACGCCAAGTGAGGAATGGAAAGGCCGCCCTCGGGCGGCCTTCCTGCATCCTGTGGAGCCGAGCCATGGTCGGCTGCTGTAGTACAGAGCCGGGGAAGTCACATGAAGGCATGGATGTTGGCGCTCGCTCCGCTGTTGGTTTCTCCTGTGGCCATGGCGGTCGAGCGGCCGATGAGCGTGCACGTCACGTACGACTGGTCTGGCTGGGGTTCCGTATCTGAGCGCTGGGTCATCCGGCGCGATGCCTACGGCGTGACCACCCGTGTACAGGTGGTTGACCCGCCCGACGTGCAACCGCGGGTGCCGGAGCTGCTGCCGTTCGGCGCGATGTCAGCGTTCGAGGCTGCGCTGCAGGCAGCGCCGTTGACCCGGGATGCCACGGTGGATCTGATTGCTTCGCGTATGGACCGGTCCACCATGCTGAAGCTGGATCCACAGTTGCGCAGCACGCCGCCGGCCAGATGCTCGTTCGCCCAGCAGCAGGCCTGGGCACGCCGGGCGCTGGCCGGGCAAGGTCTGCAGGAGCGCGTTGCAGCGCATTTCCGCGGCCTCTGGACTGACGACCATCCCAGCATGACCGTGGTCGTAAGCCGTCCGGGCCGCCCGGACACCGTGCTGGTGTCCACTTCCCAGTACGCAATGATGCTGCCATGGAAGCGCGTGTCATCGACGAACTTCGACCAGCACGTTCTGGCAGGCGCGCAGGAGCAGTGGCGTCCGGCGTTGAGCGATGCACTGATGGCGCTGCTGCCTGCGGGGGAACCCAGCCGCGAACGTTTCAGGATCGGCTGGTTGCAGAACAGATTACGAGACGACATTGCCCAGGAGGCGCTGCGTTGTGGGGCGCTGCGCAAGGAAACCGCAGATTGATCATCCACGGATGCTCTGCGATCAACGGTGCAGACTCGACAGCGACAGGTCGATCGCGGTGCGGCCGGACAGGCGCCCCAGCAGGGAAGTTGTCCGTGGAGAGCGCTGCCTGGGCATCCGCGCTCACGCCAGTGGCAGGCGGTCCTGCGCGTGCGAAAGGCGATCATGCAGGTCGCGCACATGCTCGGCCCTGGCATGTACCCGGGTGGTGTCGCCGAAGCTGCGCAGATAGGCGCAGGCGGCGAAGCCGTCACTCTTGCTTTCATACTCCGCGATCCAGGCTAGTCGGTCCGGATTGTCGGCCTGCTCGGCCGACCATGCGGCGGCGGGCGGGCGGATGCGGTACTTCAGGCCGACACGCCATGGTTTGGGTGTCAGCCGGGCCCGGAAGCAGTGCTGCAGCCGGCACATGCGCGCGTACAGCGTGTCGGTGCCCAATGCGTTGAAGAACGCCTGCAGCGCCTCGTCGCCGGGGGAGAACGTGGCATGCATGGCCAGTATCCGCAGCCCGGCCGGCGTCCGGTACGCGCGCAGATGCCAGTCCGGGTGCTGCCTGCTGAAGTCTGCAACCCGCTGCAGGGCCACGCCCTCGGCGCCACCGGCAGCGGCCAGGCGACGCCTGCGTTGCGTCAGCATCGCGGTATTCACCAGAGCCACGGCTGCCATGGCCAGTACCAGCCCCACCAGCCAGTGCCAGAGCAGGGTGCCGATGAGGGCGACGGCGGGCAGCAGGGTTGCCGTGATGACGACGGGCATCACGCATCCTGCCGGTGGTTGCGGGTGGTCAATGTCGGCGAACAGGACGTCCGGAGTGTTCAGGCACAGCGCACCGTAGCTGTTGCGGGTGATCACCACGCCGCCATCGCGCTGCACGATCTGCTCGCGGATCGGCACGCCTTCCACGCCGTAGTTGCTGCGGACCTCGCGGCGCGGCAGTGCCTGCCCGGCGAGGATGGCATTGAGCGCTTCGTTGGCCCGGCGCTCGGCGTGTGCCTGAGCGTCGGCAGGGCTTGTGTCGGACCATCCGAAGCGACGCACGACCACCGGCCGGCCGCGGAAACGGGCCTGCAGGCGGGCTTCGGCCCAGTACGCGGGAACGATCATCATCGTGCGGTGCGCCATCATCCATGGCAGATGCCGAGGTGAGTCTGGCACAGGGGCGTAACGGCCGCACCCGCCTGCTGCGGCGAAGGGGGCGCAGTGATAGATTGCCTGCCTGGCATTGTCTCCACCAAGGACGGATCGATGTTCGTTTCCCTGCGTGGCCTGCTTGCCCTGGCGCTGGCCGGGACGGCCGGCGTGGCCCATGGTGCAGCGCCAGGGCCGGAGATCCTGATTTCCGACGCCAGCCGCTTCTATGCCCTTTACGACACAACCGATGGCCAGCCCAGCGTGGCGCAGCTGGCGCAGTACCTGGCCGAAGGGACCCCCAGCCTGGGCGAGTTCGCGAGCCGGCGACGGGTCACCGCCGAGCGCATCGCCGACGCCATGCGTCGCGACCCGGCGATGTACGCCAATGGCCGGACCTGCCTGGATGAACTGCCTGCGGTACGCCAGCGGCTGGTGCAGGTGTTTGCCAATCTGCAGGCGATCTATCCGCAGGCGAGGTTTCCACCGGTCGCGATCATGGTCGGGCGCGGTCGCCCGGTCGGCCTGACCCATCCGGGGGGCGTGCTGATCGGGCTGGAAGCCCTTTGCGCGGCTGACTTCATGAACCCCAATGTGCAGGACCGCTTCGTGCATGTGATCGCGCACGAGTACGTGCACATCCAGCAGACCGGTGCGATCGATTTCGAGCAGGGCGATCCGCGTGCGACGGTGCTGCGCCTGTCACTGGCCGAAGGCGTGGCCGAGTTCATCACCGAACTGGTTTCCGGCAACGTCGGCAACGGACGCCACGCGGCATGGACGCGGGGCAGGGAAGTGCACATCGAAAGTGCATTCGCGCTGGACCTGGACAGTACCGACCTTTCGCCCTGGCTGTACAACTACACGCCCGGCTCCGACGCGCCCTACGATCTGGGCTACTGGGTGGGCTACCGCATCGCCAAGGCGTACTACCTGCAGGCCAGGGACAAGCGCGAAGCGGTACGCGCCCTGATCGAACAGGACGATCCGAAGGCGATCCTGGCGGCCAGTGGCTGGACGCCGGGCATGTGGATGCCGGCGAAGGTGACTGGCGTGGCCGCGCGCGCTGCGGCACGCTGAGTGCGGAACAGAACGCTACGGGAGATCGGCATGCGCATTCCTGCTTTGACGGCCGGCGCCATCGCGCTGGCATTGGCGATGACCGGCGGCGTGAAAGCGGCCGAGGCACCCGCCATCAACCCGCTGCTGACACGGCCAGTGGACCAGCTGCGGCCGGACGAAGTCCGTTTCATGCAGCAGCGTCTGGCGGATTGGCCACAGCTGCAGCGCTATCGTGACGCCAACGCAGCCCTGCCTGCTGCCCGGCCCGGACAGCCACGCGTGATCTTCTACGGCGACTCGATCACCGAGGGCTGGGGGGCTGAGGGCAGTGCCGCCTTCTTCCCCGGCAAGGGGTATCTCAATCGTGGCATCGGGGGCCAGACCACGGCGCAGATGCTGGTTCGCTTCCCGCAGGATGTGCTTGCGCTGCATCCCCAGGTGGTGGTGATCCTGGCCGGCACCAACGATATCGCCGGCAATACCGGCCAGGCCACGCAGGCAATGATCGAGGACAACGTGCAGGCGATGGTGGCGCTGGCGAAAGCGCAGGGCATCAGCGTGGTGCTGGCCTCGGTGCTGCCGGTCAGCGAGTACCCCTGGATGCCTGGTATCGAGCCCGCCGCGAAGGTGCGTGCATTGAACCGTGCACTGAAACGCCATGCCGACGAACAACAGCTGGTCTACCTGGATTACCACACGCCGTTGGCCAACGCGCAGGGCGGTCTGGATGCCGACCTGGCCGGCGACGGCGTGCATCCCACAACGAAAGGCTATGCGGTGATGGCACCGCTGGCCGAGGCTGCGATCGATCAGGCGCTGGCGAGGCGCGCCGCCCGGTGATGGTCGGCAGGAACATGCCGCAGGTCGGGACGTGATGGCGGGAACTCAGTCGTCGTCGCGCTTCAGCGCGGCGTCGGCAGCCAGCAGAGCTTCGGCGGCGGCGCTGAGTGCGGGGGAGGGCGGCAACGGCGAACCGATGGCGTCCATCATCTGCCGCATGCCCACGAATGCACGCGCGCGGCGATCATAGATGCCGGTGACCAGCAGGGCGCGCGTGGCGATCTTCTGGCCGTCGCCGACCAGCACGCGCTGCTCCATGATCACGCGCGTGCCGACCCAGCCGGCCAGGCGTGTTTCCAGGGTGAAGCGCTGGAATGGCCGGAGCTCGCGGCGGAACTGGATGGTGCCGGCGCCGACGATCGGCGCCCATTTCTCGCGCAGCGCCACCTTGCCCAGGCCCATGCGCAGGATCAGGTCCAACCGGCCCAGATCGAAGATGTTCCAGTAGCGGCCGTTGGTCATGTGCAGGTTGCTGTCCAGATCGTTGGGCAGCACCCGGAACTGCAGCCGCGACACGCCGAAAGGCGCCTCCAGCCTGGGCCGGAACAGACTGCACAGCAGCAGATGGAGCAGGCGGAACCAGAGATTCATGATTATTACGGGTGTTATAGAATCGACGGTACGCTAGTCTATGGCGACTGTCTTATCAAGGCGCAGCCATGAGTCCGCGAACGTCCGACGCTCCCCAGCGCGTGATCGATGCCGCCGCGCAGATGCTGGCTCGGGTCGGGCTGAACGCAACCAGCATCCGTGAAGTGACCAAGCTCGCCGACGCGCCGCTGGGATCCACCTACCATCACTTTCCCGGCGGCAAGCAGGAGCTGCTGGCGCGCGCCACGCTTATGGCTGGCGACAAGGTGGAAGCGCTGCTGGTGGCGCTGCTGAAGGGCGGCGCAGTGCAGGGCCTGCAGCAGTTCCTGGCGATGTGGCGCGAGCGCCTGCTGCGCTCCGGGTTCCGCGCGGGTTGCCCGGTGCTGGCCGCTGCCGTTGAGGAGCCGATGGACGCGGTGCCGAGCCAACCCCGCGCAGCAGCTGCCGAGGTGTTCGTGCGCTGGCACGATCATCTCGCCACGGCGCTCGTCGCCGAAGGACATGCGCCAGCCGCTGCGGGTGAGCTGGCCAGCCTGGTGATTGCCAGCGTGGAAGGCGCGGTGGCGATGTGCCGCGCGCTGCAGGATATCGCTCCGTTTGACCAGGTCGCCGCGCAGCTGCTCAGGGCTGTCGCGCCACCTGCGCGCTAGAATCAACGCGAACGCGCTGCTGCGTGCCCGGCAAGGACGTCCACATGTTGCACCACCTCTCCCTCGGCGTCCGTGACCTCGATGCCGCAGGCCGCTTTTACGATGCCGCACTCGCCACGCTTGGGTTTCGCCGGGTCTTCGAGGACGAGACCGCGATCGGTTATGGGGTGGTCGATGATGAGGATGCGCTGTGCCTGAAGCTGCGTGATGACGCCGCAGCGCCGGGTCCCGGTTTCCACGTAGCGTTTGCCGCGGACTCGGCAGCGGCCGTGGATGCCTTCCACGCAGCCGCCGTGGCCAACGGGGGCGCTGACAACGGTGCGCCCGGCCTGCGCCCCGATTACGGTGGCTTCTACTACGCGGCGTTCGTGGTCGACCCCGATGGCCATCGCATCGAAGCGGTGACCAAGGCGCGGCCGGAGTGACGCAGCCAGGTGTTTCGGCGCCCGCACGCTGACAAGCACAAGCGCACGCAGCAGCTCACGCCAGCGATGGTTCGCGCGGTGGGACGCTGCCGGGTGCGTCGTCGAAGTGGCTGAAACGACGACGCCGGATCACACCCGGCGCCGCCCGGGGCGATCAATCGAAACGCCAGCGCACGCCTGCATAGATGCCCCGGCCTTCGCCAGGCGTGGAGCGGGCGACATCCTTGCCGGCGTCGTCGTAGCCCGGTGTGACCGTGGCCGCGTAGTGGCGGTTGCCGAGGTTGCGCATCTCCGCCCACGCCTGCCAGCGGCCACCGGGTGCGTCGTAGCCGATGCGGCTGCCGAAGATCACGTGGCTGTCGGCCCAGTAGCTGTTGGCGTAGTCCACCGCGATGCGCGAGGCGTATTCGGTGTTCAGCGCGGCGTACAGGCCGGAGGCATGATCGAAGCGCAGCTCGGCCTGGTAGCTGTGGCGCGGCAGGCCCGGCAGGCGGTTGCTGCCGAAGCGCGCGTCGTGGCGGTAACGGAAATCACTGAAGGTGTACGCTTGGCGCAACGACAGGCGCCCCGGCGCGGCCTGCCACAGCGTGCTGTCCAAACCGGCTTCGATGCCGCGGTGCACGGTGGGGCTGGCGTTGTTTTCTGCGATGAACAGGTTCGGCACCGGTTGCAACTCCACGCTCAGCAGCTCGTGGTTCACGTGCGCGTAGTAGCCGGTCAGCTCCCAGCGGCCCAGCACGGCATCGCCGCGTGCACCCAGTTCCAGCGTGGTGGCGGTCTGGTTCTGCATCGGCACCGGCGCGCGCTGGCGGCCGCTGGACGGTCCGTTGCCCGGCCCGAAGTATTGGTTCGAGCCCCAGATCATCGACCAAGGATGCGGCGCTTCCACCGAGCGGCTGAGGTTGCCGAACCACTGTGTCTGCGCGCTGTGCTGCCAGGTGAAGCCCAGTCGCGGTGCGTAGTCCCACTCGTGGTTGCGCAGGCGGCCGCCACTGCTCGGCCAGGTTACCTGCACATCGCGGCGGATGTTGATCAACGCCAGCCCGGTCTGCATGCGCAGGCGGTCATTGAAGGCGAGGGTATTGCTGACGTGCAGTGTGCTGTCGGTGCCGTGGTGGCGGAAGTCACGCGTGCGCGTACCGGCGGCATAGCCGTTGCTGGCAAAGCGCAGCGACTCGCGCACATCGGCGTCCAGATCGTGGGTGACGCGCAGACCGATCGTGGTTTGGCTGTCCAGGCCGAACAGCCGGTGGCGGTGGTGGTAGTCCAGCGTGGCGTTGAGGTTGGCGTAGTCCAGCTGCTGGCGGTACAGGCTCTCGTTCAAGTCCATCGGATACGTGTGATAGACCAGCCCGGCCTGCAGCGAAGAATCCTCGTCGATCTGCAGCGTGGTGACATTACCGACCCAGGTACTGCCCGGCTGCGGGCGGCGCGCATCGATGGCCAGGTTGGCTGCGTTCGCGGCTCGCGGATCGTTGCGGATCTGATCGCGGGTCAAGCGACCGGGCGTTTCGTGATTGGTTTCGCGGTAGCGAACGAAGAAACGCGTCTGCAGGTCGGGCGTGATCTGCCAGCCGATGTTGGCCATCGCGCCCTTGCCGTCGCCGCGCGCATGGCGCTGATAACCATCGAACTCGGTATCGGTGTAGGCCAGGAAGTAATCGAGATCGCCGTTGACACCGCCCCAGCTGATGCCGCGTTTCTGGTAGCCACGGCTGCCCGCTTCGTAGTGCAGCTGCACGCCGGCCGAATCACGGCCGCTGCGGCTTACATAGTCGATGGCACCGCCCAGCGCCAGCGCGCCGCGCTCGAAGCCGTTGGCGCCGCGCAGCACCTCCACCCGCGACAGCCACAGCGGTTCCAGCAGTTCGTAGGGCGTGCCGCCGGGGCCGGTCAACGGCAGGCCGTCGATCGATACGGCGATGCCGGAGGCATGTGCGCCCGGGCCGCGATTGATGCCCGAGCCACGGATCGAGACCTTGGTGCCTTCGTTGCCGGGCGATTGCGCACTGATGCCGGGCTGGAAGGCGAGTACATCGGCACTGCTGGCCAGTCGGCTGTCGGCCTTGGCCACGTCGATGACGTTGCTGGCGCCGGGTACGCGCTTCAGCGCTTCGCGCGCTTGGGCGCTGGCATCGGCCGCAGTGACCTGCACGGCATCAAGGGTGGTGGCCTGCGGGGCGGCCTGGGCGGTTGAGGCCAGGCCAAACGAGACGGCCAGGAACAGCAGCGACGGGGTAGGGCAGTACGGCGCGAGCGACATGCGGAAATGCTGTAAACCATGAAAGTGGCGCGCAAGTTAACAGGTCGACGGCGCCACGTCACCCATCACCGGCGTATGGGGCTGGTGCACCTGTAGAGCCGAGCCCATGCTCGGCTGCTTTTTTTACGGAGCCGAGCATCGGCTCGGCTCTACAAAGACGGTTTCGCCAGCGCCTTCGACTTCGCATACAGCCGCTCTGCGACATCCTTCTCACCCAATGCCGCATGACACTCGGCCAGGCTGTCCCACACGTTGGCCGAATCCGGATACAGCTCGGTGTTGAGGGCGAATACCTTCAACGCGCTGCGCGCACCGAGGTTCGCGAAGATGGCGTAGCCATCGCTGTTGATCGCACGTTCCAGCTCGCTGCCGGTGACGCCGTGGTCGTCGCGCAGCCAGGCCCGCATTGCCTGTGCAGCCCCTGCGTCATCGTCCAACGCATAGGCAATCAGGCGTTCGGACAACACCGCATGCGGAAATTCCTTCGGTGCGGCCACCGCCATCGTGCTTTCCACCAGCGTGCTCGACCAGACGTTGCGGGCGCTGCCGTTGGTGAGGTACACGAACAGCCAGTAGCCGCTGGCCAGGGTGTCCTTGTACGCCAGCCGCGCGCGCACGCGGGTGCCACCATCATGACCGACCTGGGTGTAGCCATCGCTGCGCGTGGTATCCCAGCCGGTGGAGAAGAAATTGCTGCGGCCCTCGGTCAGCCTCTGCGGCTGCCAGAGCTTTTCCAGTGTTGCCGTACGCAGCAGCTTGCCGGTGGCCAGCGCCTGCAGGAAACGGTTCATGTCGCCCACGCTGGTCTGCAGATCGGCATGGCCCCAGCCGTAGTCCGGCCACGGATCTTCGTTGGCCGGCTGCAGCTGCCCATCCTTGCCGATGTACGGCACGGCCGCGCGCAGGGCTGGCACGCTGGCGACACCCCACGAGGTGCTGGCCATCTTCAACGGCTGCAGGATGCGTTCGCGGGCGATCGCCGGGTAGGGCCTGCCGTAATGCGTTTGCAGCAATGCGGTCAGCACCAGATAGTTGGCCTGCGTGTACTGCACGCGGCTGCCGGTGGCGAACTGCATCGGTGCCGAACCAGCGACCTTCAGTGCGGCGGCGAGATCGGGTGCGAGACCGTTGTAGCCGTTGCTCACCCAGCGGTTGTCCACCCGCTCGTAGTACTCGCCGATACCGGAGCTATGGTTGAGGAAATCACGCACACGGATCGCCTGCCATGCTGCGGGCAAGTCCGGCACGTAGCGGCTGGCGGGTGCATCCAGATCCACCTTGCCCTCATCGACCAGCTGCATCACCAGCGTGCTGGTCAGCAGCTTGGCCATCGACTGCGCGGCGAAGATGGTATCGACGGTGGCCGGTGAATGGGTAGCGGGATCACGTTCACCGCTGGCGCCCTGGTACAGCACCTGGCCGTTGTGTGCGACCAGTACCGCCTGACCGGCGATGCCATAGCGTTCGCGGTTGGCCTGCAACTGCGCATCCATCCGGGCCGGAAGATCGTTGCGAACATCCCCCGCCAGAGCAGGCAGGGCAACGGTCAAGGCACAGAAGAGCGCGGCAAGGGCGCGGTACATCGCGATGATCCGTCAGTGGCGATGGCGCATCTTGGTCAGCGGCGGGGGCGGGGTCAAGCGCATGGCGCCGGGCCATGCCCGGGATTGCAGGTACCGTGCCGGTAGCGCCGGGCCATGCCCGGCGACACCCGGGTCACGATCAGCCCAGAATTCCCGGCAGATCCAACCCCTTTTCCTTCGCGCACTCGATTGCGATGTCATACCCCGCATCGGCGTGGCGCATCACGCCGGTGGCCGGGTCGTTCCACAGCACACGACCGATGCGCTTGGCGGCCGCCTCGGTGCCATCGCAGACGATGACCATGCCGGCGTGCTGCGAGAAGCCCATGCCGACGCCGCCGCCGTGGTGCAGCGATACCCAGGTCGCACCGCTGGCGGTGTTGAGCAGCGCGTTCAGCAGCGGCCAGTCGGAGACTGCGTCGGAGCCGTCGGCCATGGCTTCGGTTTCGCGGTTCGGCGAAGCGACGCTGCCGCTGTCCAGGTGGTCGCGGCCGATCACCACCGGCGCCTTCAGCTCACCGTTGGCGACCATCTCGTTGAAGGCCAGCCCCAGCCGATCACGGTCACCCAGGCCCACCCAGCAGATGCGCGCCGGCAGACCCTGGAACTTGATCTTCTCGGCGGCCATGTCCAGCCAGCGGTGCAGGTGCGGGTTGTCCGGAATCAACTCCTTCACCTTGGCATCGGTCTTGGCGATGTCTTCCGGATCGCCACTCAGCGCGGCCCAGCGGAACGGGCCGATGCCGCGGCAGAACAGCGGACGGATATAGGCCGGGACGAAGCCGGGGAAATCGAAGGCATTGGCCACGCCTTCTTCCAGCGCCATCTGCCGCAGGTTATTGCCGTAATCGACGGTCGGCACGCCCAGTGCGTGGAAGCCGAGCATGGCGCGGATATGGTTGGCCATCGAGGCGCGCGCGGCCTTTTCCACTTCCTTCGGTGCGGAAACCCGCTTCTCGTCCCATTGTTCGACGGTCCAGCCCTGCGGCAGGTAGCCGTTCACCGGGTCGTGCGCGGAGGTCTGGTCGGTCAGCAGGTCCGGCTTCACGCCGCGCTTGAGCAGTTCGGCGAGCACATCGGCAACGTTGCCGAGCAGGCCCACCGATTTCGGCGTGCCCGCCTTGCAGGCTTCATCGATCAGGCGCAGGGCTTCGTCCAGGTTGTCGGTCCAGGTGTCCAGGTAGCCGGTGCGCAGGCGCATGTCGATGCTGCTCCTGCGGCACTCGACCGCCAGGCAGGACGCACCCGCCATCACTGCCGCCAGCGGCTGCGCGCCGCCCATGCCGCCCAGGCCGCCGGTGAACAACCACTTGCCGGTGAGATCGCCGCCGAAGTGCTGGCGGCCCATTTCCACGAACGTCTCGTAGGTGCCCTGCACGATGCCCTGGGCGCCGATGTAGATCCAGCTGCCGGCGGTCATCTGGCCGTACATGGCCAGGCCCTTCTTATCCAGCTCGTTGAAGTGGTCCCAGTTGGCCCAGCGCGGCACCAGGTTGGAGTTGGCGATCAGCACGCGCGGCGCATCGGCATGCGTGCGGAACACGCCCACCGGCTTGCCCGACTGCACCAGCAGGGTCTGGTCATCGTCCAGGCGCTTGAGCGTTTCGACGATGGCATCGAAGCTCTCCCAGTCGCGCGCGGCGCGGCCGATGCCGCCGTACACCACCAGTTCCTGCGGCCGTTCGGCCACGTCCGGATGCAGGTTGTTCATCAGCATGCGCAGCGGTGCTTCGGTCAGCCAACTCTTGGCGTTGAGCGTGGTGCCGGTCGGTGCGGCAAGGGTGCGGGACGGGTCGTTGCGGGTCATGCGGCGCTCCGGTTCGTAGCAAATTCAAGGCAGGCATTGAGCACCTGCGCCAGGGTGTGGCGCAGCGGTGCGGCGTGGTCGGGATCGAGCGGGGTGGGCCAGCTGTGCTCGTCCACCTGGTCCGGCAGGGGTTCGTGCATGTAGCCGCGACAGGCCAGCTCCATCTGCAGGCTGTGCACGCCGCCGGCCACGTTGCTGTAGTGTCGGGTGATCCAGCCGCCCTTGAAGCGGCCGTTGCGCACCTGGCTCATGCCGCTGATCTTCAGCAGGTTCTCCACCACGTCGCTCAGTGCGTTGTCGCAGGAGGTATCCGGTGCGCCGGACGGACCGGCGGTGCCGAGATTGAACTGCGGCAGTTCACCGTCGAACAGGTGTGGAATGTGCGAGCGGATCGAGTGCGCGTCATACACCACCACCGTGCCGTGACGTGCGCGCAGCCGCGCGATCTGCGCGGCCAGCGCGTCGTGGTAAGGCGCGAAATAGGTGTCCCGACGGCGCGCGATCTCCGCCTCGTCCGGCTCGCGCCCGGCGTGGTACAGCGGCTGGTTGTCGAAGGTGGTCAGCGGGCACAGGCCGGTGGTGTTCTGGCCCGGGTACAGCGATACCCCGCTGGGATCGCGGTTGAGATCGATCACCGAACGCGAGATCGCCGACCGCACGGTGGTCGCGCCCATGCCGCGTGCGAAGTCGTACAGTTCGTGCACCCACCAGTCGGCGTCGCGACGCGCCAGCCACGGCGAGTGATAGTCGCCGATCAGATCGTGCGGCAGCTCGCTGCCGGTATGCGGGAAGCTGACGATCAGCGGGGCATCGCCCTCGTGCACCGTCAGCCAGTCGGGGTGGGCATTCATGCCTGCGGCTCCACGGTCGGCAGGACAGCTTCCAGGCCCCGTGCCAGCGCGCCGCTGCGCACGAGCGAGGTGGCAACCACCATGTCCGGGTGGAAGTAGCGGTCGTCCTGCAGGGTCGGCACCTGCGCGCGCAGGGTGGCGCGTACGTTCTCCAGTGCAGCGCTGGAGCGCAGCGGCGCATGGAAGTCACAGCCCTGTGCGGCGGCCAGCAGTTCGATGCCGATCACATTGGCCGCGTTCTCGGCCATCTGCATCAGCCGGCGCGCACCGTGCGCGGCCATGGACACGTGGTCTTCCTGGTTGGCCGAGGTCGGGATCGAATCCACACTGGCCGGATAGGCCCGCTGCTTGTTCTCGGACACCAGCGCGGCGGCGGTCACCTGCGGAATCATGAAGCCGGAATTCAGGCCGGGGCGCGGGGTCAGGAAAGCCGGCAGGCCGGACAGTGCCGGATCCACCAGCATGGCCAGGCGGCGTTCGCTGATCGAACCGATCTCGCACACCGCCATCGCCAGCATGTCGGCCGCGAAGGCCACCGGCTCGGCGTGGAAGTTGCCGCCGGACAGCGCCTCGCCGGTGTCGGTGAACACCAGCGGATTGTCGGACACGCCGTTGGCTTCGATTTCCAGCGTGGTGGCGGCCTGGCGCAGGATGTCCAGTGCCGCACCCATCACCTGCGGCTGGCAGCGCAGGCAATACGGATCCTGCACCCGCACGTCGTTGTCGCGATGCGATTCACGGATGCCCGAGTCCTGCATCAGCGTGCGCAGCGTGGCGGCCGTGGCGATCTGTCCGCGCTGGCCACGAATGGCATGGATGCGCGGATCGAATGGTGTATCCGATCCCTTCGCCGCTTCCACCGACAGTGCGCCGGTGACCAGCGCGGCCTGGAACACGGTCTCGATCTCGAACAGGCCGGCCAGTGCATAGGCGGTGGAGAACTGGGTGCCATTGAGCAGGGCCAGGCCTTCCTTCGCGCCCAGTTCAACCGGCTGCAGGCCGGCCCGCGCCAGTGCGTCCCGGGCCGGCAGCCGCTCATCGCCGATGAAGGCTTCGCCCACGCCCAGCATCACGCTGGCCAGGTGCGAAAGCGGTGCGAGGTCACCCGATGCGCCGACCGAGCCCTGCGCCGGCACCACCGGCAACACGCCCTTGACCAGCATCGCCTCCAGCAGCAGCAGCGTCTCCTCGCGCACACCGGAAGCCCCCTGGGCCAGGCTGACCAGCTTCAGCGCCATCATCAGCCGCACCACGCTGGCGGGCATCGGCTCACCCACGCCTGCGGCGTGCGACAGCACGATGTTCCGCTGCAGCGTGGCCAGGTCTTCGCGCTCGATGCGCACGCTGGCCAGCTTGCCGAAGCCGGTATTGATGCCGTACACCGGCGCACCCTTGGCGACGATGGCAGCCACGGCGGCGGCACTGGCGCGTACCACCGGCAGCGCCGCCGGATCCAGCGCAAGCGGCGCACCGCGATAGACCTGTCGCCACTGGGCGAGGGTGACATGGCCGGGGCGAAGAACCAGGGTGTTGCTCATGTGTTGCTCCAGGAGGCAGGCAGGTCGGGCTGACCGCGCACCACGCGCGCGTGCAGCGGGTTGAATCCAATGCGGTAGACCAGGTCGGCCGGCGCGTCGATGTCCCAGATCGCCAGGTCGCAGTCCATGCCCACGGCCAGGCGCCCGATGCGGTCGCCATGGCCCAGCGCACGCGCTGCTTCGCGGGTGAAGCCGGCGATGCACTCGTCCACCGTCAGGCGGAACAAGGTCGCGCCCATGTTCATCGCCAGCAGCGGGCTGGTCAGCGGCGAGGTGCCCGGGTTGCTGTCGGTGGCCAGTGCCAGCGGCACACCCGCTGCACGCAGCGTGGCAATCGGCGGCGGGGTGGTATCGCGGGTGAAATAGAACGCGCCCGGCAGCAGCACGGCAACGGTGCCGGCCGCCGCCATCGCGGCGATACCGGCGTCATCCAGATGTTCGATGTGATCGGCCGACAGCGCGCCGAAGCCGGCGGCAAGCTCTGCCCCGTGCTGGTTGCTCAACTGCTCGGCATGGATCTTCACCGCCAGTCCGTTCGCGCGTGCGGCGTCGAACACCTGCCGCGCCTGCGCAGGGGAGAAGGCGATGTTCTCGCAGAACACGTCCACGGCTTCGGCCAGGCCCTCGGCCGCGATGGCCGGAATCATCACGTCGCAGACCTCGTCGATGTATTCCTGCGCCTGGCGGCCCGGGGGAACCGCATGGGCACCCAGGAAGGTCGGCACCACATTCACCCGGCATTCCTCGCCCAGCGCGCGTGCGACCTGCAGCTGCTTGCGCTCGTCGTCCAGGGTCAGGCCGTAGCCGGACTTGATCTCGATCGTGGTCACGCCCTCGGCGCGCATCGCCAGCAGGCGAGGACGGCTCTCGGCGGCAAGCTGGGCTGGCGTCGCGGCGCGGGTGGCGCGCACGGTGGAGACAATGCCGCCGCCCGCGCGGGCGATGTCGGCATAGCTCACACCCTGCAGGCGCTGCTCGAATTCGTTGGCGCGGTTGCCGGCGTAGACCAGGTGGGTGTGGCAGTCGATCAGGCCGGGCGAGACCCAGCGGCCTTCGCCGTCGATGCGGGTGGTCGGCTGCAGATGGGCATCGCTGCCGGCCGGGCCGACGTGGACGATGCGGCCGCCCGCGCAGGCCAGCACGCCGTCACGGAGGACACCCAGGCCCTCACCGTCGAGGGTGATCAGATGGACGTTGGACCAGAGGATATCGACATGCATGGCATCCACACTGCGGCTGTGCTTATATGTCTATACAATATAGGTGTCCATTTCGGGTTGTCCAGCCATGTCCGATTCGCGTTCCCCGTCCTGTTTCCATGCCGCCCACGCGCTGCTCGCCGATGGCTGGGCCCGCGATGTCCGCCTGCAGGTGCAGGCGGGGCGCATCGCCGCGATCGATGTGGGGCAGCCCGCGCAGGATGGGGATGCCCGGGTCGGCATCCTGGTGCCGGGCCTGCCGAACCTGCACAGCCATGCGTTCCAGCGCGGCATGGCGGGCCTGACCGAGATCGGGGGCGGCGACGGCGACAGCTTCTGGAGCTGGCGCGAACTGATGTACCGCTTCCTTGCCCGCCTGCGCCCGGACGCAGTGCAGGCCATCGCTGCCCAGGCATACATGGAGATGCTGGAAAGCGGCTTCACCCGTGTCGGCGAGTTCCATTACCTGCACCACGATGCGGAGGGGCGGCCCTACGCCGACCGGGCCGAGATGAGTGCACGTATTGCCGCAGCCGCGGCACAGACCGGCATCGGCCTGACCCTGCTGCCGGTGTTCTATGCCCACGCCGATTTCGGTGGTGCAGCGCCGAACCCGGCCCAGCGTCGGCTGATTCACGACGTGGACGGTTTTGCGCGGCTGCTGGAGGGTGCCCGTGCTGCGCTGGCCGCGTTGCCCGATGCGGTGCTGGGCATCGCCCCGCACAGTCTGCGGGCCGTCACCGGCGATGAACTGGCAGCACTGCTGCCGTTGAACGAGGGCCCGGTGCACATCCACATCGCCGAGCAGGTGCGCGAAGTCGACGCCTGCCTGGCGTGGAGTGGACAGCGTCCCGTGCAGTGGCTGTACGCGCACGCCGAGGTGGACGCGCGCTGGTGCCTGGTGCACGCCACCCACATATCCGATGACGAGCGCGCCTCCATCGTCGCCAGCCGGGCCGTCGCCGGCCTGTGCCCGATCACCGAAGCCAATCTGGGCGATGGCCTGTTCCCGATGCAGGCGTTCGCACGCGAAGGCGGGCGCTTCGGCGTGGGGTCCGATTCCAACGTGCTGATCGATGCGGCCGAGGAACTGCGCCTGCTCGAATACGGCCAACGCCTGGCGCTGCGCGGGCGCAACGTGCTGGCTGCCGATGCCAGCCGCAGCAGCGGCAGATTCCTGTTCGAGGGCGCGCTGCACGGCGGCGCACAGGCGTTGGGCGTGGCCGCAGGTCTGCAGGTCGGGGCCAGTGCCGACCTGCTCGAACTGGACGCCGCACACCCCGCGCTGCAGGCGCGACGGGGTGACGCATGGCTTGACAGCTGGGTGTTCGCCGCACGTAATGGCGCGCTGCGATCGGTCTGGCGCCATGGCCGCCAATGCGTGGCCGAAGGCCGCCACCTCCAGCGCGAGGCGATCACCACCGCCTTCGCTGCCGCCCTGCGCGGCGTGCTGGGCTGATCGCTTCCCGCCACCGAGACCTGTCACGTGAAGGCCAGCAAGTCCGCCACGCTCAACCAGCGCATCCGCAGCGACCTGGAAAGCCGCATTCTCAGCGGAGAGTGGGCGCCGGGTTTCCGCATCCCCTATGAGCACGAACTGATGGAGCAGTACGGCTGCTCGCGGATGACCGTCAACAAGGTGCTGACCGCGCTGGCCGAGAGCGGCATGATCGAGCGTCGCCGCCGGGCCGGTTCGTTCGTCGCCCGGCAGCCACCGCATCTGGAACAGGTGGCGCTGGAGATTCCGGACATCGCGATGGAGGTCGGCTCGCGTGGCCACCAGTACGGGTACCGGCTGCTGCAGCGCGAGCTGCGCCTGGCCGACGCCGGCAATGCCGGTGAAGTGGAGCTGGCCGGCAGTGAAATGCTGCTGGCGATGCGCTGCCTGCATCTTGCCGACGGCCGCCCGCTGGCGCTGGAGCACCGGTTGATCAGCCCGGTGGGTGTACCGGAGGTGCTGGAGGTGGACTTCAGCACCACCGCGCCGGGCAGCTGGCTGCTGCAGAACGTGTCCTGGACCCGGGCGCAGCACCGCATCAGCGCGTGGGGTGCGGACACGGCGTCTGCCCGCCTGCTGGACGTGAAGCCGGGCACCGCCTGCCTGGTGATCGAACGCCTGACCTGGCGGGGCGAACAGCCCATCACCCGCGTGCGCCAGGTGTTCCTCGGCGATGCCTGGGATCTGGTGGCCCGCTTCGCGCCCGGCGCGCGCTAGCGCGCACGCTTCCGCGCGTTCAGATCAATACGTCGCGCACTGCCGCCAGCGCACCGGCTCATCCACGCCGGGGCGGGCATTGAGCTGCACGCGCACCGTGCGCAGCGCGGGGTAGCGCAGGACCTGCGTGCAGACGCGCGGCCACACATCGTCAAGTTCGCCGGTGCGGTTGATCGCCAGGGTCTGCCGGGTCAGCCAGACGCCGCTGGCAATGCCGGGCTGGCCAGCCAGCGCCCGGGCCAGATCCGCCTGGTAACGGTCAAGGGTCGCCATATCCGGGTTGGGGTCGCTGTGGCCATCGTCTGCCGGCGTGGAAACGACAGCAGCAGGCGCCGCCGCTGCCGGTGCGGGCGCCTGGGAGACAGCGGCAGGCGCCGCGGCGGCGATGTCGGCGGAGGCAGGGGCGGTCACCGCCTGCGGCGCCGGTGACGCCAGGTGCAGGCCCTGCAGGCCGAGGCCGACCAGCAGGCCGACGGTTACCGAGGCCAACGCGGCAATGGCGATGCGACGCAGGGCCTCGTGGCGCGCAGTGGCGCGCACGCGCGCATCGATGTCGGCCGGCAGATAGGGCTGCAGCAATGGCCACAGGCGCGGGCCGTCCAGCACCTCCACGGCCTGCAGCTCGGCGGCACTGCGGCCATCGCGCTGGATCCGGCCTTCGGTGATCAGCACGCCGCCCTTGGCCCCGGCCAGCCGCGCTGCCGCGCCCAGTTCGTTCACCGCAGCGGTACCGATGCGATAGGCCAGGCCATGCTTGCAGGACACCCGCCAGGTATTGGGGCCATCGCTGAGCAGGAAATCGCTGCTGGGCTCGCGGGCATCCTCGGCAGGAACCTCCAGTTCGCGCAGGCCGCGCTGCTCGCGCAGCATCCGCTTGACCAGCGCGGAGAACTCCCGCCAGTGCATGCCGGCCAAGGCCTGCAGGCCCAGTTGCATCTCCTTCTGCCGCCGCTTGATCCACCACAGGTGAACGACGGCCAGGGAACAGATAAGCAGGGCCGACAGCAGGGCCAGAATCCAGGGAAGCATGCAGGGAGAGCGCGGAAGGGGCGAAAACGGAAGCAGACAGTGTAAAGCGCGCACTGCCTGGCAGGGTCAGGACGTTCCCCACAGCAAGCGTGATGGAACGCTCAGATCGGCGTTCCGCAGGCACGAAAAACCCGCCAATCCTGAAGCCGTGAGGGGAGGGAACAAACGGCAGGCGAAGCGATTGGCGGGCTGCTCGCGATTGTCAGGCAAATTTTATTGCATTGCAACAATCCATCGTCAGGGCACGCTGCCCGGCGACTGGTGGCTGCCCGGGGCCGGCGCATCGCTGCCCGAGGCCGCCCGCGTCTCCAGCTTGGCCAGGCGCGCATGCAGGGCGTCCAGGCGTGCCTCCAGCGCGGTGAGCTCGTCGGCGGTGGGCACATGCAGGCGCTTGAGCACGCCCTGCACCTGGTCGTCGAAGGCCTTTTCGACCTTGTTCCAGGTGCCCGAGGCCTTCTCGCGCGCCTCATCCAGCGAGGACTCGACGTTGTCGCGCCATCCCGGGCCCTGCTCGCTGGCGCGCTCACGGCGGCGGGCCTCCCAGGCCTCGCCTTCCTTCACCAGCCCATCGAAGAAACGGCTGCCTTCGGCCTGTGCCCGGCCCAGCGCACCCAGTCCGGCCAGCCAGACCTGCTGGGCCGAATCGCTCAGCTTGCGTGAGAAGCGTCCGGCCTGTTCACCAAAGGTGGCGTCGTCGTCGCGGCGGTCGTCGTTTTCGTAGCGGTTCATCGCACTTCCCGTGGGAGTTGGACCTGCCCCGAGAGTAGCGCGCGCCGCCGTTGCAGGGCCGTGACGGCCGCTGTCGTGGTTCAGCCCAGCTTTTCCTTCAGCACGCGCTGGATTTCGCTTTCGACCATGCCTTTCATTGCCGACAGCAGGAAGCCGAGCTTGGCGGTCACCCGCACGGCGCCCGGCTGCAGCTCGATCGCGCCGTCCACGCCGCTGCCGGAGAAATTCAGCACATCGGCGCTCCACGAGGACTTCAGGCCAAAGCGCTCGGCCAGCTTGGCGGCAACCTGTTCGATCGCCTCGCGCGCCTGTGCGTCGGGCAGGGCGTGGGCGTGGCGGACATCGATGGTGGACATGCAGGCTCCTGGCGCAGGGCGGGGTGATCAGAGAGGGCGAGCATTGTGCGCATCGATCGCGTCCGCGCCAAGCGCTCATCCGGGGTTCTTCTTCGATGCCGGCCAACCTGCTAGGCTGCGCCGCGTGCAGAACCTGCTTGTTCACTTCAGTCAACAACAACAGCCCGACCAGCCGCTGCGGCCCGGGGTGCAACGCATCGTGCGCCATGCCAACGGCAGCGTGCGGCTGGGCGAAGCAGGCAACGGCGCGTTGCTGCTGGCGCAGTTCTGCATGGATGATCGCGGCCTCTGGCTCCAGGTCGGCAACGGCATCCGCGGCATCCATGTCAACGGCCGTCCGGTACGGCGCATGGCGCTGCTGCGCGCCGGCGATGCAGTGTATGTCGATGGCGTGGAAATGGTCCTGCGGGGCGAAGCCGAGAGCCTGCTGCAGGCGCCGTCACCGGACGGCGAAGATGCCGGCGACGAGCAGCGCCTGCTGCGGGGCGTCGGTGGCCTGCACCATGGCCGCAGTTTCACCTTGTCGCGCGCCCGCGTGATCGGCCGCGGCACCGAGGCCGACATCGCCATCGACGATCCGGCGTTCGCCGAACAGCACGCGCGCGTGGAAGTGCACGGCGATCGCGTCCTGCTGCGTGACCTGGGCAGCGCCGATGGCACCTGCGTCAACGGCGTGGCCGTGCGCCACTGCTGGCTGCAGCCGGGCGACCAGGTGGTATTCGATGGCCAGCACCGTTTCGTGCTGGAAGTGCCGCGTGATCCGCGCCGGCGGCCGCTGGCGGCCGAGGATGAGTCCAGCCACGAGGCCGAACGGGCGCCCGCCGAGCCCCTTCCTCCGCGCCGGGTCCGCCGCTGGCCGTGGCTGCTGGTCAGCGCACTGCTGCTGGCTGCGCTGCTCAGCCTGCTGCTCTGGTTCGGCGCGCGCTGAGCCTGTCGTCTCCGTGCTTCGGGCAGGCGCCGGCCCAGGTCGGCGACTGCCGGCGCAGTGCCGCGGGCGATGGATTCCGATGAAACCAAATTTCCCTTGCCGCGCAAGGCCGCAAGGCTGGTGCACTGCGGCATACTAGGGATCTTGCCCCACAGGTGTGACATGACGCGCGCGTTCAACTTCAGTGCCGGCCCTGCAACCTTGCCGGAATCGGTCCTGCGCCAGGCGCAGGCGGAAATGCTGGACTGGCACGGTACCGGCGCCTCGATCGTGGAAATGAGCCATCGCGGTGCGGAATTCATGTCCGTCGCCGCCGAGGCCGAGGCGGACCTGCGCCGCCTGCTCGACATTCCCGAGGACTACGCCGTGCTGTTCCTGTCCGGCGGCGCCACCACCCAGCAGGCGTTGATCCCGCTGAATTTCGCAAGCCCCGGCCAGCGTGCCGACTACGTGGTCAGCGGCCACTGGGGCAGGACGGCGGTCAAGCAGGCCGGCCCCTATGTGGACGTCAACATCGCTGGCAGCAGCGAGGACGGGGGCTACCGCGAGCTGCCCGCGCGCAGCAGCTGGCAGCTTTCGCCCGATGCGGCCTATGTGCACATCACCGCCAACGAGACCATCCACGGCGTCGAGTTCCGTGACGTGCCCGATACCGGCGATGTGCCGCTGGTGGCCGATTTCAGTTCGTCCATCGCCAGCGAACCGCTGGATGTGCGCCGCTACGGCGTCATCTACGCGGGCGCGCAGAAGAACCTGGGCCCGGTCGGCATCGCGGTGATGATCATCCGTCGCGACCTGCTGGAGCGCAGTGGCCAGCCGCGCGCGGACATCTTCGACTACCGCTCGCACGTGGCGCGCGACTCGATGCTCAACACCCCGCCCACCTGGAACTGGTACCTGGCGGGGCTGGTGTTCAAGTGGATGCTGGCTGAAGGCGGCGTGGTCGAGTTCGCCCGGCGCAATGCGGCCAAGGCCGCGCTGGTGTACGGCGCCATCGATGCGTCCGGCGGCTTCTACCGCAATGAAGTCGCGCACGCGGCGCGCTCGCGGATGAACATTCCGTTCTTCCTGCCCAACGCCGACCTCGATGCGCGTTTCGTCGCCGAGGCCAAGACCGCCGGCCTGCTGGCGCTGAAGGGTCACAAGGTGGTCGGCGGCATCCGTGCTTCGCTGTACAACGCCATGCCGCTGGCGGGTGCGGAGGCGCTGGTCGCCTTCATGGCCGACTTCCAGCAGCGCTACGGCTGAGCAATGAACGGCGCGCACCGTCGGGTGCGTGCCCACGCAACAGGGAATTCCGATGGCAAGCAAATCCAGCAAGAAGGCGCCGAAGCAGGCCGCACCGGCCAAGGACAGCGCTGCGTCCAAGGGCACGTCCAAGGCCAGGGCTGCATCGACGCCGGCCCCCACCCAGGCGCCGCTGGCACTGGCCGACGTGCGTTCGAAGATCGACCAGATCGACCGCGACATCCAGCGCCTGATCGCCGAGCGCGCGCAGTTCGCCCACCAGGTCGGCAAGGCCAAGGGCAAGCTTGCCGCCGCCGTCGATTACTACCGCCCCGAGCGTGAAGCACAGGTGCTGCGCATGGTGGTGGACCGCAATGAAGGCCCGCTCAGCGATGAAGTGCTGGTGCACGTCTATCGCGAGATCATGTCGGCCTGCCTGGCCCAGCAGGAGCCATTGAAGATCGGCTACCTCGGTCCGGAAGGCACCTTCAGCCAGCAGGCCGTGCTCAAGCATTTCGGTCGCTCGGCGCTGGGCCTGCCATTGGCCAGCATCGAAGAAGTCTTCCAGGAAGTGGAAGCGGGCAACGCCGATTTCGGCGTGGTGCCGGTGGAGAACTCGGGGCAGGGCACCATCCAGATCACCCTGGACATGTTCCTGACCTCCAACCTGAAGATCTGCGGCGAAGTGGAACTGCGCGTGCAGCAGTACCTGATGTCGCGCAGCGGCCGCATCGAGGACATCGAACGCGTCTACGGCCACCCGCAGTCGTTCATGCAGACCTCGGCGTGGATGCGCGCCAACCTGCCCAAGGCCGAGAAGATTCCGGTCTCCAGCAACGCCGAAGGCGCACGGCGCGCGCGCAACGCCGACGATGCGGCGGCCATCGGTGGCGAAAGTGCCGGCCACGTGTACGGCCTGAAGAAGGTGGTGACCAAGCCGATCCAGAACGATGCCGACAACACCACCCGTTTCCTGGTGGTGGGCCGCAACATCTTCCCGACCTCCGGCCATGACCGTACCTCGGTGCTGGTCTTCATCCATGACAAGCCGGGTGCGCTGTTCGACGTGCTCAGTCCGTTCGCACGCCACGGCATCAGCATGAACCGCATCGAGTCGCGGCCTTCGCACCACGGCAAGTGGGAGTACGGCTTCTTCATCGACCTGGCCGGCCACATCGACGACGCGCCGATGCAGGCCGCGCTGGCCGAACTGGAAGCACACTCGGCGCAGATCAAGGTCCTCGGCTCCTATCCGGTGGCCGTGCCCTGATGCCTGCCGCGGTGGCCGCGGCCACCACCCCTTGATGCACCGCCGGCCCGCCGGCGTCTACGGAATGATCGAACGATGAGCAACGCGCAACACTGGATCGCCCGCAAGGGCCAGCCGCTGCAGGGCAGCCTCACCATTCCCGGCGACAAGTCGGTTTCGCACCGTTCGGTGATGTTTGCCGCGCTGGCTGACGGCACCTCTCACATCGAGGGTTTCCTGGAAGGCGAAGACACCCGCGCCACCGCGCGCATCTTCAGCCAGCTGGGCGTGCGCATCGAAACCCCCAGCCCGTCGCAGCGCATCGTCCACGGCGTCGGCATCGATGGCCTGCAGGCGCCCAGCGCAGCGCTGGACTGCGGCAACGCCGGCACCGGCATGCGCCTGCTGGCGGGCCTGCTGGCCGGGCAGTCGTTCGACTGCACCCTGATCGGCGACGAATCGCTGTCCGGCCGGCCGATGCGCCGTGTCACCGGCCCGCTGTCGCAGATGGGGGCGAAGATCGATACCCAGGACGATGGCACGCCGCCGCTGCACGTGCAGGGTGGCCAGGCACTGCACGGCATCGCGTTCACCTCGCCGGTGGCCAGCGCGCAGATCAAGTCGGCCGTGCTGCTGGCAGGCCTGTACGCACGGGGCGAAACCAGCGTCGTCGAACCGCACCCCACCCGCGACTACACCGAGCGCATGCTGTCCGCGTTCGGCGTGCAGATCGAGTTCTCGCCGGGCAAGGCGCGCCTGCGCGGTGGCCAGCGCCTGCGTGCCACCAACATCGCGGTGCCCGCCGATTTTTCCTCGGCAGCGTTCTTCCTGGTGGCCGCCAGCATCATTCCCGGCTCCGAGCTGCGCCTGAAGCAGGTTGGCCTGAACCCGCGTCGCACCGGCCTGCTGCATGCACTGCGGCTGATGGGGGCGGACATCACCGAAGAAAATCCAGCCGAGCAGGGCGGCGAGCCGGTCGCTGACCTGGTGGTGCGCTACGCGCCGCTGAAGGGCGCGCGCATTCCCGAAGCGCTGGTGCCGGACATGATCGATGAATTTCCGGCCCTGTTCGTCGCCGCCGCTGCCGCCGACGGCAAGACCGTGGTGAGCGGCGCAGCAGAGCTGCGGGTGAAGGAGTCGGATCGCCTGGCAGCGATGGCCACCGGCCTGCGCGCGCTGGGCATGCAGGTGGATGAAACCGAAGACGGCGCGACCCTGCATGGCGGCACGCGTCTGGGCAGCGGCACCATCGAAAGCCACGGCGACCATCGCATCGCCATGGCCTTTGCCATTGCCGGCCAGATCAGCGACGGCGAAGTACGGATCAACGACATCGCCAACGTGGCCACCTCGTTCCCCGACTTCGACGGCCTGGCACGCAGCGCCGGGTTCAATCTCTCAGATCATCGGTAGTGCCGGGCCAGGCCCGCCGAATCGGTAGCGCCGGGCCATGCCCGGCGAGCAGGCATCAGACGTGCAAAATGACGGAGGCCGAAGCCTCCGTCGAACATCACGAACCCCTCGTCCGCGATCAACGCTGCTCGGTACGGAAATCCACTGGGACCCGCACCACACTGGCCACAGCACGGCCATCCTGCATGGCCGGCTGGAACTTCCAGTTCTGCACCGTGCGCAGGACCGCACGATCCAGGTCACGGCTGCGTTCGCCACTGCGCGACACGATCGCGGCATTGGTGACGTTGCCGCGGGTATCCACATCAAGGCTGGCGATCACGCTGCCCTGCACACCGTTACGAAGCGCAGCTGCCGGATAGTCCGGCTTGCTGTTGCTGGCGAGCGGGCGCGCCTCGCGGTTGCGCACCGCCGGCACTGCCTTGCGCTCGCTCGTGGCCGGCGTGGCCTGTCGTGCGGCAGGCGGTGCCGTTTCGGCAACAGGCGTCTGTTCGGTGGCTGGTAGCATGCGCTCGCCGACCGGTGCAGGCGCCACCTCATCCGGTCCGGAATAGCGCAGCCAGAGCAGCGCGGCCGCGAACATCGCCACGATCAGCGCGACCCACAGCCAAGGCGATGTGGCCCGGCGCGGCGTACCGTCCTTCTGCATCTGCGGCGAATGAAGGTCTTCATGGGTGGTGACAGTCATCGCAAACTCCTTACGTCGGTTGACGACGTGCCGAGTGTTGCCCGAGGCCACGAAGAAAAGTGTCAGTGTTGCGTCAACGCAACCGGGAGGGTTCAGTTTGCCTTCCGGTATGCGTTCAGTTACTGCGTCTTGAAGTCGAACGGCACTTCAATGGTGCCCGGCACCGCCTGCCCGTTGCTCTGCGCCGGGGTGAAGCGCCAGCGGCGCACCGCGTCGGTCGCTGCGCGGTCCAGGTCACGCGAGCCGCTGCGCTGGATGACGGCGACGTTGTTCGGATAGCCCGTAGCGTCCACCTCTACCCGCACCACCACACTGCCGGTTTCGCCCGCACGCAGTGCGGCGGCTGGATAGGCCGGCGGCGGCGATTGGCCCGCGATCGGCATGGGCTGGCTGCCGCCACCGGCGACCGGCACGGTGCCGGGCGCAGCGGGTGCCGGTTCAGCCATTGCAGGCGGCGGGGGCGGAGCGGTTTCCACCAGCTTCGGGGCGTCTTCCGGTGCCGGCGCCGGCTTGGCGTCGGGCATGTCGCTGGACCCGGCTGCCGCCGGCAGGGGTTCCGGCAGAGGCTCCACCTGGGCGGTTTCCTGCGGCGTCTGTGCCGCAGGGTCGGCGCGGAAGAATTCCTTGTCGCGGCCGGTCAGCCAGACCACCACGAACAGCAGCACCCCCACGCCGAAAGCGATGCCGGCGATCTTCAGGGCGTTGCGCGGAATATGCACAGTGAACGACTTGGCGGACGACGAGCGGGGTGCAGACATGGACCGGACCAGTACGGAATAGCCCGATTTTGCCACGGCCCGAATGAACCGGGCGGCAGAAATCCGCATAACAGGCGATAATCCCGGTCCTGACACCCACCACGACACCTGCCATGCTTGATCCAGCCCTGCTCCGCCACCAGCCCGCCGACCTCGCCGAACGCCTGCGCACCAGCCGCGGCTTCGAGCTCGACGTGTCTGCCCTGGAGTCCCTGGAGGCCGATCGCAAGCGCATCCAGGTGCGGACCCAGGAGCTGCAGAGCCTGCGCAACAGCCGCTCCAAGGCCATCGGCCAGGCCAAGGCCAAGGGCGAGGACGTCTCGGCCATCATGGCCGAGGTCGCCGCCTTCGCCGACGAACTGAAGGCCTCGGAAGTGGCGCTGGACGAGCTGCGCGAGAAGATCGAAGCAATCTCGCTGGGTATTCCGAACATTCCGGCCGACGACGTACCGGCCGGTGCCGACGAGAACGACAACGTCGAGCAGGCGCGCTGGGGTACCCCGCGCCAGTTCGATTTCAAGGTGCTGGACCACGTCGAACTGGGCGCCCGCAACGGCTGGCTGGATGGCGAAACCGCCGCCAAGCTGTCCGGTTCGCGCTTCACCGTGCTGCGTGGCCCGATCGCGCGCCTGCACCGTGCGCTGGCCCAGTTCATGGTCGATCTGCACACGGGCGAACACGGCTACGAGGAAACCAACGTACCGCTGCTGGTCAACGCCGAATCGCTGCGCGGCACCAGCCAGCTGCCGAAGTTCGAGGATGACCTGTTCAAGACGGCCGTCGGCGAGTCCACGCGCTACCTGATCCCCACCTCGGAAGTGCCGCTGACCAACATCGTGCGCGACGAGATCGTCGACGCCGAGCGCCTGCCGCTGCGCATGACCGCGCATTCGATGTGCTTCCGTGCCGAGGCGGGCAGCGGCGGCCGCGACGTGCGCGGCATGATCCGCCAGCATCAGTTCGAGAAGGTCGAGCTGGTCTCGATCTGCCAGCCGGAAGACAGCGAGGCCGAGCACCAGCGCATGACCCGCTGTGCGGAAGTCGTGCTGGAAAAGCTGGGCCTGCCGTACCGCAAGGTGCTGCTGTGCACCGGCGACATGGGCTTCTCGGCCATCAAGACCTACGACCTGGAAGTCTGGCTGCCGTCGCAGGAGACCTACCGCGAGATCTCCTCGTGCTCGAACTGTGGTGACTTCCAGGCCCGCCGCATGCAGGCGCGCTGGCGCAATCCGGCCACCGGCAAGCCCGAGCTGGTGCACACCCTGAACGGCTCGGGCGTAGCGGTCGGCCGCGCGATGATCGCGGTGATGGAGAACTACCAGAACGCCGACGGCAGCATCACCGTGCCGGAAGCGCTGCGCCCGTACATGGGTGGGCTGGAAACCATCGCCTGACAACCGGCTCAGGTGGGTGCCATGCTTGCATGGCACCGAATCCACGCATGGCGTGGATCTGCAATGCGGCTACATCCACGCCCTGCGTGGATGAGCCCCGCGATCACTCCACAACCCGCACCTTCTCCAACGGCACCCATCCCGCTTCGCTCGCCCCGGGCATGCACCACGCCCAACCATTCAGTGTGCGCAGCCGGCGCAGCCTCTGCCCCGGATTCACATCCAGCTCCCGCGCGCAGTAATCCGCGGTGGCAAGCGCGTCACCCTGCGCATCGCGACCGATCACCGGTGCCGGCACGAATCCAGGCTGCTGCCCCTCGGCCTGGCACAGGAACCCGTCCTCCCAGCCCTCCGGGCCTTCATAGCGCTCGCCTACCACCAGCGCCTGGCCGCGGAGCAGGGTGATCGGGTGTGGGAATTCGCTGCGGTGCGTGGTCGTCACGATGTAGTTCATGGCCCACTGTACCGTCTCCGCCGGGCATGGCCCGGCGCTACCACACCGTTCGGGTACGGCCCGGTGTCAGCACACCGATCGGGTAGCGCCGGGCCATGCCCGGCGGGCGGGAACCGGGCCCCAAAAAAAAGGCCCCGCATTGCGGGGCCGCCGGGGTGGGCCGGGAGGGGGGAGGGGAATCCCGGCCCGCGTTCAACGCCCAGACGAGGAGAGAGGGGCGCTGAACGCTGGAACGCGTTACGCCGCTGCCGCTTCCGCCGCCTCATGCGAGGGCAGTGCAGCCAGTGCACCGGCAATGGCGTCTTCGCGGTGCTGCGGCGAGTAGGCGATGCCCTCGGCACGCACGAACTCGACCTCATTGATGCCCATGAAGGCGAACACCTGGCGCAGGAACGGCTCCTGGAAGTCGGCCGGCGAATCGGTGTAGATGCCGCCACGGCTGCTGGCGATGATCACCCGCTTGCCACCGGCCAGACCCACCGGGCCATTCTCGGTGTACTTGAAGGTACGCCCGGCCACGGCCACGCGGTCGATCCAGGCCTTCAGGGTGGACGGGATACTGAAGTTGTACATCGGCGCGCCGATCACCACGACGTCGGCATCGAGGAACTGCTGCATCACCTGTTCAGCATCGGTCGCCTCGGCCGCATCGGTCTTGGCCAGCGAGCTGCTGCGCAGATGCGGTACCGGATTGGCGTCAAGATCGCGATAATCGACCTGCAGGCCGTCGATCTGGTCCTTGAACCGGGCCACCACCGCCGCCGACAGCTGGCGGGAGACGGAATTGTCGCCAAGCACGCTGGCGTCGAGATGCAGAAGCTTCATGGCAGTCACCTATGTTCTGGAAGGAAGGGCGGGTTTGCCGCCGACGGAGAGAACGATAGGTTGTTGCAAAGGCGGAATAAAGGTGGTTGAATGCCACGTATTGTTCTAGATATGGAACTCGGGTATGCATGACCTGAATGATCTGTACTACTTCGCGATGGTGGTCGACCACGGCGGGTTCGCCGCGGCCGAGCGCGCCCTGGGCATCCCCAAGTCACGCCTGAGCCGCCGCATCAGCCAGCTGGAGACCGACCTGGGCGTGCGCCTGCTGCAGCGCTCCACGCGCCGCTTCGCGGTCACCGATGTCGGCACCAGCGTGCACCGTCACGCCCAGACCATGCTGGCCGAAGCACAGGCCGCACGCGAAGTGGTGGACCGCCTCAGTGCGGAGCCGCGCGGCGTGGTCCGCGCCAGCGTGCCGGTGTCGTTGGCGCAGATGCAGCTGCCCAAGCTGCTGCCCAAGTTCCTCGAGCAGTACCCGAAGGTGCGGCTGCAGCTGAACATCAGCAACCGCCGCGTGGACATCATCAACGAAGGCTACGACGTCGCCCTGCGCGTGCGCTCGCGCCTGGACGATGACGGCAGCCTGGTGATGCGCAGCTTCGGCCAGGTGCAGGAACTGCTGGTAGCCAGCCCGAAGTACCTGGACCGCGCCGGCCGCCCGAAGGAGCCCGAAGAGCTGACCCAGCACGTCACCCTCAGCATCAGCGAGGACGAAGCGCGCCAGCGCTGGGAACTGCATGGCCCGGAAGGCGAAGTGCGGCGGGTGGACCTGCAGCCGCGCGTGGCCGGCTTCGACTTCCCGCTGCTGCAGAGCATGGTCAAGGACGGTTTCGGCATCACCATGCTGCCGGAGACCGTGTGCGCCGATGCCGTGCGCAATGGCGAACTGGAAGTGGTGCTGCCGGACTGGTCGCTGCCACAGGGCGTGTGCCACGCCGTGTTCGCCTCGCGTCGCGGCCTGCTGCCGGCGGTGCGCGTGTTCATCGATTTCCTGGCCGAGCACCTGCCGCCGCAGCTGGAGGCCTCGCGCCTGCATTGCGACGGCGCCTGCGAGAAGGCCAAGGAACGCATCAAGGCCAGCGCGCTGGGTGCGCTGGCGGTGGATGCGGGCTGAGCCTGGAGCGGTAACGCCGGGCCAGACCCGGCCGCGACGACGGTCTTGGGCAAATCGCCCGGCCGTGCGAGAATGCTTGCCCGGCCAGCAGTGCCGGGCCGATACGGAGAGATGGCCGAGCGGTTTAAGGCACCGGTCTTGAAAACCGGCGAAGGGTTAAACCTTCCGTGGGTTCGAATCCCACTCTCTCCGCCAGTCATTGATAAGTGGCTGAATCTAAATAGAAATATGCCTGCGTCTTTGCGACGCGGAAATCATGCAGAGGCGAGAGTCGCGTGCCCATCCCTCATCATTTGAGTCGGTTTGAGACTGGCCGCTGGTCCTCCGTCCAGCGTGTCTTCGTTGACGCCCAAAGCATGCTCGGCTGCCGACTGATCAGCGAACCCTTCGAATGCATTGCGTGGCTCGGGCCCACGGGCGTGCAGTCGCGCAGGGCGCAGGCTCAGCTCGCCTCGTCGCACAGTTGAGGGATCAACGCGTGATAAAGCTCGGAAAAATGGATTCTGGCCTCCTCATTTCGTTGTTGTGACGGCGACAGGTCTGTTGTTTCGGCACGGAACAGATCTTGCGTTATTGACAGCAACGAGCCCGATACTGGAAGGTTTCCCCAGTGAATTCAGGGAGCAGTCGCTTGTCGAGTGTGTTCATCAGGGAAGTGGAAACCGAACTGCCTCTTCTGGGACTACGGCGACTGCCGTTCGCGCCCGATGTCGCGACGGATTCCCCGGTAACCATCCTTATTGGCCGAAACGGCAGCGGTAAGTCGAGCCTACTTCGAGACTTGGTTCTGTTCCTTCAGGCGTACTACTACGAGCGCCCTAAGGTTCAATGGCAAAAGGCGCGCCTGCAGCGGCTGATAATGGACAGTGATGGGCACCGGGATGAGATTTTCGATTCAGGAGCGCGCTCGGGCCTGCGCGGCTCAGTCGATCCTTTCCTGGGCAGAGGTGATGGGCCTCGTAAGATCATTGCACTTTCCTTTACACCATTCGATAAATTTCCCCCGGGCGATAATCATCGCATCCCTCGCGAACAGTTCCTTCCTAATATTCCAGAGGCGCAATATGTCTATCTGGGTTTCAGGGGGGGAGTGCGCATGTCGCCGCGTCATCTGCTATTGCAGTCTATCGACCAATTGGCGTTCTCTGCCTCGCGCCCTGTACAAGACCGCAGAGTGGTGGATGTGTTGGCCGCTATCGGCTATCACCCTGTCCTGAACATTGATTATCACGTGAATCGCCTGGACAAGGTGCTTGAAGCGAGGCATTTGGATCGGCCGCGCATCGAGCGCATGCTGGAGTCCATACAGCCACTACTGAGCGCTGGTCATACCCGTAGCCATGGTGTGCTTTCGTATCGATTCGACTTTGAACAGGGCGCAGCGGACAACTCGAACTTCAACCGCGTGGAGTACGCAACTATCCGCGAGCTAGTGCACGCGAACGTGCTGCAGATGGCGTCGGTGACACTGGGAAAGATCACTGGAGGTGAAGTTCGACTGCTCGAACTGTCTTCGGGTGAGTTGAACCTGTTATGCGGATTCCTGGGTCTCGCTGCGCATCTGGAAGCAGGCTGCGTGGTGTTGATTGACGAGCCAGAAAACAGCCTGCATCCGGAATGGCAGCTTCGCTACGTTCAGATGCTGGGTGCGGTGATGAGTAGCCGTCCCGGCTGCCATTATGTGGTGGCTACGCATTCCCCGATGATTGTTAGCGGGTTTGCCGGCCGAGGCTGTGCGGTGCTGCGGCTGGACGATGAGCAGGTGGTTGTTGAAGAAGCGGCGGTGGCCAATGTCTCACCGGACGCGGCACTGCTGGGTGCCTTCAATGTGCTCACCCCCGAGAATAGCTTCCTCAAGCAGCTCGTGCTGGAAGCGGTGACGCTGATCGAGCAGGGGCGGCAGAAGGGAGAGCGCGCCCAGCGGGTGGCGCGCTTTCTGCTGAAGTTTCAGGAGGATATCCCCAAAGACGATCGACTTCACAATCTGGTCGCCAGTATCTGCCTTGCGATTATTGACCAATGAAGACCAAGTTTCTGGCATGTGAGCAGAGCGAAGTGGCGGCGGTTCGCGCCGCGTGTAGTCAGAAGGATCTCAATGAATGGTTCGAATCGTCTGAGGTAAAAGCTCGCTTCAAGAAGGCTGCGATGAGGGATCAGGGTCTGAGATGTTGCTATTGCCAGAAATACCCAGATACGGATAACAGCAACTACTGGGATCTGGAGCATATTCTCTGTGAGGATCGCCATCCACAGTTCTTTGCTGTGGACGATAACCTGGCGGTCGCCTGCAAGTGCTGCAACATCGCCAAGGGAAATGACGAGGTCCTGGTTGACTCGATGCAGTCGGCGGTCCCGTTGGCAGAGCTGCCAATTTCTTCAGAAAACTACCGCATTGCCCATCCCAGGCTGGATGAATGGGATGAATGCCTTTATCACGTTAATTACCAGATCTACATTGGCAAGAATGACAAGGGTGAAGAGCTCCGGAGGATCTGCAAGCTTAACGAGCCGGCTGTCAAGCTTGCGGGTTTGGACTATGCCTCCGTTGTAGCTGCCGCGCGCGAAGATCTGTTCGCCTCCATGGGGAGTGACCTTCCCGTGGCACTCACAGACGAGCAGGTTATCGAGAAAATCCGTGCGCTGGCCACGGGGCAGGAGAACCGGCGCAGGGATGTGCTCTTCAAGAAACTGGATGGCACGCTGGCCACGCTGGCGAAGAAGGCATTGGCTCGCAAGCCGGCCGATGCGATTATCAAGGCAAGGGCGCTTGCTGCACGGAAAAAGCAAGATGAAGCACTTAAGGCGGTGCAGGCGGACTTAGCAAAGGTGCTAACGAAGGAGATAGCGACGGAGGTGTTACAGCTCGATGCCCCAGATGAGTTGGATCAAGGTGGGATTGATATACCGTTCGTCAAAACGCTGCAACTAACACACGACCCCGCTGTCGACGACCCTGCAGCGTAGAGGGGTTGGCTTCCCACTTGACGAAGGGCGGTCTCAACTTGCAAGCGCAACACGTGATCTGAAAGCTTGTAGCTCAATGTCCATCGCGTCTGCTGGCGTCTTCCAGCCCAGGGTCTGACGTGGACGGGTGTTCATCAGCCACGACACGTGATTGAGGTGTTCTTGGCTTGCCACGGACAGGTCAACGCCTTTGGGCAGGAACTGGCAAGCAGGCCGTTGATTTTTTCGTTGCTTCCACGTTGCCAAGGCGCATGGGGATCGGCGAACCAGACATCCATATCCAGCCTGTCCATCAGCTCGGCATAGCACGTCATTTCGGTGCCCCGGTCGTAGGACATGCTGGCGGGCATGGAAGCAGGGAACTTCTTCAGCTGGCGGCTAAAACCTTCGAGCGCAGCATCGGCTGTGCAGCCGTCCATCTTGCAGAGGATCACAAAGCCTGTCTTTCGCTCGACCAGTGCCCCCACGCACGAACGGTTGAATGCCCCCTTGATCAGGTCGCCCTCCCAATGTCCTGGGACCAATCGCTGCTGTACTTCCTGGGGGCGATGAGCAATGCGCAGCTCCTCCGGCACCTAGGTCCGTTTGGCAGTGCTCGTGCGACGCCGGCCACGCGTGGGCTTGCTCTGCCGCAGTGCCTCTACCAGCTCCTTCTTCAACCCGCAGCGGGGATGTGCGTAGATGCTTGCGTAGATTGTCTCGTGGCTGACGCGATGGGCAGGGTCATCGGGGTGCATGGAACACATGCTTGGCAGCAATCTGCTGGGGCGACCAGCGATACAGCACCAGGTCGTCACGAATGCTCTGGAACAACGCGCTTCCCTCGACGATCTTACGCTTGCGAACACTCTTCCTGCGGCGCTGCCGATATCGTTGAGCTGCTGGTGTAGCTCTGTACGCAGGCTCCGCTTGCCTGCCAATCTCCCGAGGCAACGTGGAGGCACTGCGACCCAAGTGCGCGGCGATTGACCGGATGCTCGCGCCTTTGCCGATCTCGATCTGCACCATGGCACGCTCTTCGGAACTCAAATGACTGTACTGCTTTCCATGCCGGCACCCTACGTGATTGCTGGGTGTTGCACTTGGAAGTTGAGTCTAAGGGGTCCCAGTCAGGCCGATATATCCACCCAAAGCTAGATCGGCTCCTTAACCGTCTTGTGACCTTTCGGCTCCGGGTCTGAATCAATCATAATCCTGAGCACGGGGCTTGAACTAGACTATTTTTCGCCAGCCTCCACTCGGTCGGCTGCCAGGATGGCCAAGCCTGAGAGTCGCTCCAGTTGGCCTGCGAACATGATGAGCGCCGCGGACGCAGCCAGCACCCCGAAAGTTCCGGCAAGAACCAGGGGCGGGATAAACTGGAACTTCCCCCAAATCGCGGCGTTCTCGCCGGCTGCTTGGAGGTTGATGACGACCGCGCCAACGGCTGCCAACACCGATCCCATTTGAGACCTCTTCGTAAGCAGCTTTGCCTTGATGTCCAGCTGCCTTCCATGCTCCCGGAGGAGAGTCGGCTCGCAGCGGGTCAGCCGGGCAATGATCGTCCTTTCAAGCACGATGTCTGCATCCACTTGTGCGGCGGCTTTGCGATACCCAGCCTTAAGCGTAAGGAGAACGTCCACAACCTGCGTCAAACTTAAGGCGAAAATGGTGGTGACAAAGGCGACCAACAAGACCATCAAGCTGTATCTGGTGATGGACTTGGTTAGGAATTCGGCAAAGCCCAGTCCTGCTACAACTAGGATGAAAAGTCCGATGACTGTGCCGACCACTACGCACCATCGCTCAATCTTTGCTGCAATCGACCGTTCTTTGCGCGGCCTCTTCAGCAGTGCCAGCAGCTCGGCCGTGTCGGGGATAGGGGCTCGCGAGGTGTCGGGCATGTCTGAAGGTCCCCCGGAATTTTAGCCAGACTAGACCGTAGTCTTCTCACCGGGTGAGATTCCTCGACAGGTCCTACGGCGGAGGTGTCTGTGGCGGACTCGAAATTTGGCCAGCAACGGCCACCGGGTTGTGAGAGGCTATCCCGCGGTTATAAAGAGCGTCCTCAACCATCCCGGCGTCGAGCCTTTAGTCTGCGGTGATCGGAGAAGGTGGGATGCCTGGGCAATGGACCGGTGGAAGTGGATCGGAGGGGCAGCCGGAGGCTATGATCGAGGAAACATCGGAAGGAAACCTATCAGTCAGGCTTCCTGCAATGGTGAGAAGGGGTTAGACCTAAGTTGATCCGATCCCACTCTCTCCGCCATCTTCATAAAACCGTGGGAAATTCTAGTGGTTCTAGAACTTCCCCGTTTTCTTACCCTACTTCATAGCGAATGGCTCAAAGGCCGCGCTCGAAAGGGCGGCCTTTTGGTATCACGCATTGAAGGGTTTGCCGCCTTTTGCACTCGACTTGTCGAGCCTTTCGTTGACTAACTTGAACAGTGCCGCGAATCGGTCGGCGCTTTCCTGTGGCAGGACTTTCTCCGGCTCGGCTGCCATCTTCTTCAAGAAGAGGCGTGCAGGGCGGGTCTTGTGGAAAGGAATTCCGAGATCAGAGAAGGCGGCTTCAAACCGTTTCACGATCCGGGGAATGCTGGTATTCAGAACGAGCTTCTTGCCCTTCAGCTCCGCAACATAGGACTCCCTCACAAGCTGCTCGAACACCCCAGGGTCGAGCATGTCCTCAATGTCCGCCTCAGCAGGCGCAGTCGGGAAAGATTCACCGACGAACAGCACATTTTGCTGGGCGATGAGCTTGTTCTTTACTAGCTCATCCTTCGTGCTCTTTGCGTCCTTCTCGCTATCGAGCAGGACCAAGACGTTCAAATCCTCGGAGCTCAGGAGGGCCACCATGTAGGAGACCTTTTGCGCCCCGCCCGCAGGTGTCATCGTGATCTCGGGATTCAGCGTTGGGAGCGCGCTATCAGCGAAGTGACTACCCACAGAACTCAGGTACCAGTAATCCGTGACTCCTTCGACCACCAAATTGTTCGGCCCAACGAACAGGCTTTGGGCGAGGTCGTAGCCGAGTGCCGCTTGAAGGGGGAAAAGAGTCCGCGCGTCGCCGGATGGGTCGTTGGACACAGTCGTACCGCTGTCCTCGGCGATGTTTACGGTTCGCACAGAATCAAGATCATTCGTCGGCACCATGAAAGGTGAGTGGGTCGAGTAGATGATCTGATTGCTGAAGTCGTCTCGAAAATGCTTAAGCAGGTCCCCCTGAGAACGTGCATGAAGATACAAGCCGGGCTCATCGAGTAGCAAGATTGCGTTGTCGGCAGAACCCCCTTGGGTATCAGCCGCAAATACGATATAGAAGGCGAAGAACCACTGGAAACCGCGACTCCGATCTTCGAGGTTTACTTCCACCTCGTAGACTGTATTTGGGTCCGACACCAGCGTCTCGAAATAGTCGCCGTCAATATTGAATCGAACTTTGAGGGCGCGATCTTTCCACAGCCGTCGAATTTCTTTCGTGACAAGCGCACCTGCGCGATTGACGAGCTGATTTCGCGTTTCAGCATCAGCCTTGCTAAGAAGTTGTTGCAACTTGGCGGGATCAAGATCAGCGACCTTGCAGAGCTTCTCAAAACACCGATCCTCATCGGTGAGCTGACCATGCTGCTTCCGATGAAGGTATTGAGAAATGTTTTGCTTGCCGGGTAGCTCAGGATATTCATCGATCAATACAAAAATCGGGAGATTCGATGAGACCCATTCCCTGCCGGCCGCCTTCTCATCTTCATCATTGATGCACGAGTCGCAGGACGAGTCCAGCGCGTCAAGAGCTTCGTCTTGCTTGGCAGTTAGCTCTGCATCCGCGCCTGCCAGCGCCTTCCGGAAGGCTTTGATAGCGGATGACAGTTCTTGCGCGAATGTAAGGCCGGTCTTCTTCGACGATGATTGAGCTTCGAAGGTGTCTGCAGCCGTTGAGAGAGTTGCCTTCGGACCTTCTTCTAGCTTGTCCGCTGCTGCTCTTGCTGCAGCTGCTATTTTCTTCACCGATTGCTTGGCTTCCGTAGCATTGAACTCAAGCGGCAGCAATCCTTCGAAGCCGATGTATCGCGTCGTGCCATAACGTCGCCCTACAGTCGTATGGGTCGCGTTCGCAGCACGAGGGAAAACCTCAGCTAGGGCATCGCGGTCATCGTCGTTCAACTCCCAGCGCGAGTCGAGAACTTGCGTGTCGTCTGTACAGTCAGACAGCTTCCTGTCCCTAGGAAAATCCTTGGTTGAATTGAGCTCCTTAATTCCTCCAGCTGGCTTGAGGCTTTCTAGTGCCTTGAGAAGATTAGATTTCCCGCTTTCATTTCGGCCCAGTAGCGCAGTGATGCGAGATACTTTGACCTCTCCGCTGTCGTTTATCGATCGGTAATTACTTACAGTAAACGACTCCAATCGCATATGGGCCCCCTAGCTACGATCCTTTTGGACTATATTGGGGGTGCCGCTCTGGCTTAACAAGCCCGGCCCTGGATCAGGGGAAGGCCCGCTGCGGCCCTTCGCCCAGCAGCCACCGCGGCGCGAGTCGCCAGCCATGCGAGGTCTGGATGCGCCCGGCCACGAGGCCGTCCAGCGATGTGGGCCGGAGGCCGTGTTCTTCGCGCATTTCGAGCTTGGTCCGGGAGACGATCCGCCAGGACGCGACGTGCTGCCAGCGGTAGGTGCGCTCGTAACGGTGGAAGCCCCGGGCGCGCTCCCGATAGGCGGCGTCCGCCCACCTGGCCTTCATCTGCGCGGATATTCGCGCGCGGTGTTCGGGATCGTCCATAGCCGGGCCATCGCTTCCCGCGTAGCGGTGGCCTGTCGCGTGGCAGCTTCCCCCTGGCGCGGTCACCCGTCGCCGTCGTTCCCGTGCGTGTCGGGGGAGCTGGTTGGTCAGGGTGCCCGGCGGCAGGAGGCGGGCGCGATACGTCATCGCCAAGACGCCCGATTCGGTCAGCGTCCGCGGCGAGTGGTGGCCGCGCTCTTCTTCATCCTGTTGGCCATGGCGTTGCGCTGAGCTGTAATGACGCACCGCTTTGTGCTCAGGTCACGCGGTTAATGTAGCGGCATAGGCTTCATCCGGGTCATCATCCTCAGCGCCTGATGCGGGGCCTGTTGGCTGCAGAAGGCGATCCAGTTACCGATCTCCGTCGGACGCTGTGGGCATGAAAGACAGGCATCACTGCCGGTGGATCCCGGGAAAGGCTGTTCCCGTGGGCGCTGGCGCTAACGACGTTCAGCCGGTTCTGCTACGTGCCGTCTTCTCGCGCCGATGGCGGCCCAGCCGAGACCACGGTCGCGCAGTCCGATATGACGGGTTTCATGCCATTACCGGCCACGTCCACCATATGAAAGCAGGCACTGAACACACGCGCCTGTGCTTCACCCTTCCTGCCCGGTGTGCCGGGCGTGCGCCCCCATATTTCCACGTGGTAGCGCTTGCCCGGCCGCAACGCGGGGGCGGACGCCGCGCCCTCGCCATAGGTGAGGCACTGGCTGGGGGGCAGCGCAGGTTCGGTTGTCCCTTCGCGCAGAAAATCGTGTTCCCACAGCGGGACGCCACCGGTGCCCACTTCCATGACTGACACGCCGGTGACAAGGGGGGCGCTGGCGCGCGTTTCATGGGTATCGGGTACGCCAAAGCAGGGCACGCCGTTACGGTCCTGTATCGTCGCCTGCTGGTAGCGGCCGGCTGGCGATGAGCCGCTGGCCATCACGGGTAGCAACAGGCCCAGCAAGGTCAGCGGCAGTCTCGTCATGGCGTCGTCCACGAAGAGGCATCCGCTACTTGCCGGCTGGCTGCGCAGATCGTAGTGCGGAAGAGGACGCCGTTGCGCAGTCCGAAACGACGGGCTTCACCGCGCCTTTGCCAGCGACGTCCTCAACATGGAAGCAGGCGTTGAAGACTCGCTTCTGCGCCTCGCCCTCCCTGCCTGGCGCGCCGGGTGTGTAGCCCGAGAGAACCACCTGGTAATACTTGCCCGCCCCCAGTGCCGGGGCGGCTGTCTTGCCTGCGCCATACGTCAAGCACTGGTCTGGAGGCATCGCAGGTTCGGGAGCCCCTTCGCGCAGGAAAATGCGCTGCCATACAGGCTGATTTCCTTTACCCACTTCCGTTACTGTCACGCCGGCGATGAGCGGGGGAGCGTCACGCGTTTCACGCGTGTCGGGCACACCAAAACAGAGTGTGCCTTCTCTCTCCTGGATCGTTGCGCGCTGATAGGTTCCTCGCGGCTGCGAGCAACTGGCCATCATCGGCAGCAGCAGACCCAGCAGGCCAAACAGGGCTGCTGGCAATCGCACGCGCATCATCGGGTCGTCCTCGGCAGGTTGTCCTTGCTGCTGCGGTCGGCAAGGAACTGGGAGAGGGCGCGTTCCAGCTGCGCGCCGATGTCAGCTGTCGCGCGGTAACGGACATTGTTCATGCGCCACTGGGAGTCACGGAAGGTGACCAGGAAGTAATCTGCCAACATATTGCCCTGTGCCTCCATGTTGTACTCATGGAACAGGCGCGTTTCGTCGAGCAGATAGTCGTAGCTCATGTTCGGCCGGGGCGCCCGCACCAGTTTGACGTTGTAGCCGAGCTGATACTGCCAGACGTGGGTCATCTCGTGGATGAAGAACTGCTGGAAATCGATGTCGTCGGCGGAGTAATCCTCCCGATAGATACCCTTCGGGAAATACATCTGCCCGTTGGGCGTCACGGCGGTGTCCTTGTCCTGGAAGCCGAAGAACATCCAGTAGCCGTGGTTATGGACTTTCACGGTGCTGTAGTCGACTGCATCGCCGAACACCAGGCGTGCCATTTCTATCTCGCCGGCGGTCATGGTGCGTTCGTGGCCAGGCGCGCTTACCGGTACCACGGAGGTGCCCATGCCCTCGGCGGTGGTCACCACACCGTCCACATCGAACACTTCTGCTTCGTCGGTGCTGGCCGGTGCAGTGCGCGCACAGCAGCCGGTCGGCTGTGTCGGCGGGCGCAGTTCGGCACGCACGATGGCCTGGCTCTGCGCGGTCGATACCCGCGCCGTCTCGCCCTGCGCATTGGTGGTGCCGGAAAGGGTCTGCCCATCGGCCAGATGCAGCGTGTACGGCACCTCGGCCAACGGTGCGCCCTGCAGGCCGAGAAAACGGATGGCCTGATCGAACGCGGTGGGCAGTGCGCGCGCCAGCTGTGCGGCCGTGCTGGCGACCGCGGCCGCCTTGCCGGCACCGCCTGCGGCCCCGCCGCCGCCACCACCCCCTCCGCCCCCCGTGACATGCACCACGGCCTGCTGGCTGGACAACACCCGGCAGCCGCAGGCCAGCGCGCTGCCGTGCAACGCCACCGGCTGGCCGTCCACCATCAAGGTGGCATCGCCTTCAACAATTGGAAAGACGCCTTTATGCAGGGTAGGGCAGGTCGCCTTGTCGCTGACCCGCGCGACGCCGATGCCGTCGATGTCGGTTTCACTTGAGGCCGTGATGACCCGTCCGCCGCTGGAGGTCGGGTCCCCCATCACAATCCAGTTCCGTCCCATGGTTCGCTTCCATTGCAGACCAGGGCTCCATGATGCGCCGGTTCAGGTCGGGTTGGCTGAATAGGCGGCGAGGCCGATGGCGGGGCCGCTGTGTGTCGCGACCCGCCGTGGTGCTGCGGGTTCTGGATCAACGCAGGCGTGCCTCGGTCAGCGACGTCGAGTGAAAGCGGTCACAAGTTGATGTTTCACTCGCGGCGCTCTGTCGCGTGCTGCGCCAAATGCCGCATCTGCCTCTTTTCCAGAGGCCGCGCAGGGCAAACGATGGCCGCGCCAAGGCACCCGCCCTGGCCGGGATTGGCGTCCCGAACTTACATGACGCGCGGCGTCGCGGTTGCGGTGAAAACTGCAATCGCGACAATGCATCACTCTGCCAGTTCATGGCGGATGGTGCGTGGGGATCACTGATCCGCCGGCTTCCTGCGGCATGTATCCGGCACGCCAACCCGCACCGTCCGCCACCTTGCCTTTGCAGGTGGCCCACCTGTGAGGTTGCCGCCATGCCTGATCTGCGCCCCGACTATCCCCGCCTGCACGCCCTGCTCGGCGATGCGCTGCGTGATCTTCCCGACGCCCTTGCTGAAAAGATGGAAGACGCCCTCAGCGATGCCGCCGCGTCCTCGCCACCGTCCGCGTACTTCACCCATCTGCTGGGCCATGGCAGGAACCTGCGCGCGGATGGCCAGCCCTGGACCGAAACCCGCCTCAGCCCGGGGCGTGCGTTCGATCTGGCCCTGGCGACCCGATGCGCATCCGGTATCACCGCGCTGACGGCAGTGCTGCAGGCATCCCACGTGGCCCGGGAAAACGACGATCCGGACTGTTATCCCTCGGCGGCGCTGGTCCATGGCATGTTCGACGCCTGCCATGCGCTGTCGCTGCAGATCGAGCGCTGCCTCGTTCCCTGAGCGCGTGTTGTCCCTCACGCCTCGTTTGCATTTCCGCCGTCCGCCATTGCTAAGGTCGCTGCGCACCCCGAACAGGAACCTGCAATGACCCGGATGTCCTCGCTCACGCTGCTCGCACTCTGCCTCGCCCCCACGCTGGCCTTCGCCCAGTCCGATCGCGAGGTGGCCGAACACATGGTCACCCGCGCCGCCAATGTCTGCCCCGGCCACAGCGCCGAGCGCACCACGCCCACGGTGAAGAAGGTCCCGGTCGGCGCGCTGCGGGTGATGCTGGATCGTGGCCTGGTGATGTGCCCGGACCGGCGCCTGGACGCCAGCGCGCCGGCCGTGTTCTACGGCCGGGTAGGTGTGTTCGGCTGGAACCCGGACGTTCCAGCGGCAGCGACCGTGGTCATCGGCCAGATCGACGCGATGACGCGCAAGGACGAGTACCCGGTGGAAACCCTGGTGTGGGATGCCCAGGGCAGGGCGCTGAGCCAGCAGACCGTGCCGGCCTTCGAGCCGCGCCCTGGCGCCGCGGTGCTGTACAAGGTCCGCTAGGGCGCCATCGGAGGCGCGGTGTCCGGCACCAGCGTGAACCGGTAGCGGTTCTCGTAAAGCTTCACTTCCAGCTGTGTCCGGCCGCGCCGTTCGAGGGTGTACAGCTTGCCGGCCCAGGGGCTGCCCAGGGCCGTGATCGGATTGATGTTGCCCAGCCGGCTGGCGTCCAGATGCACCACGACGCGGTCGTCCAGGTACGCCACCTTCACCGTGCTGAAGAACGTGGCGTACTGGCCGCTGGTCATCGCGGCATAGCCGGACAGCTCCGGGTGCGCCACCAGGAAGGCGAACTGCGTGCTGAAGTCGATACCGGAAAGATCCGGCGCGCGGTACTGCGATTGCCGGGCCGACGCAGCGTCGGTGCTGTCCAGCGCATCGGCGGAGGTGATGGGGAAGAACTGGAGGTCCATGTAACCGGGGCCATTGCCATCGACGCGGGCCTGCCCGCCTTCCACCGAGGCCGACGAGACCAGATTCGGGTAGGCCAGCGCCGGCAGCCCGCTGATGCGGAACTCGCTGTGCGCCTGCACCTCCTGCGGCGGGTTGAAGAACTCGCCGACCTTCTCGCTCTGGCACGCCGAGAGCAGGGCCAGCAGGGCCAGCGGCAACGCGCGTCCGAGCGCGGAACGGGGGTGGATCATGCGATGTGCCTCATCCTTGGGGGACGACAGTAGACCACGCTCTGCGGCAGCGGTACTGGTCCGACGCATTGCGCTGCCTGTTCAGGCATGTATTTGCGGGGCTGCGTGCACAAGCCCGACGCGTGGATATGCTAGCGTTGAGACGTTCCACCGTTGGCCTGGATGCCTGATGAACTACGCTGAATGGATTCGCGAACAGCACGCGCGCAGTGTGGCGGCCGAGCAGATCGCCGAGGCCGCGCTGGATGGGCCGGCACTGTGTGCAGGCGACAGCGAAAGCCTTGCGCCGCTGCTGCGGGGAGTGAGCCAGCTGCTGGCGGTGCCGGTGGCCGATGTGCAGATTGTCGGCTCGGCCCGCTTCGGCTTTTCGCTGCGCGATGGCGCGGCTTTCGATCCCGCGTTTTCCGATCTGGATCTGGCCATCGTCAACGCCGGGTTGTATCAACGGTGCTCGGCGCCGACGGCGGCGTCGGCCGATGCCGCCCGCTTCCCGGAGCGTGATTTCCCCGCCGACGAGCGCATCGCAGTGCGCAAGGCATTCGATGCGCTTTCACTTTCAGTGGCCGACCGCTTCGCCTACGTCTCGGTCGCGGTGTTCCCGGACCAGGCCGCGCTGGTGCGCGCACAGGCAGGGCGCATCCGTGCCTACCTGGGCGTTGCGGGCCCGGCGCCCGCTGCCCGACCGGCCGGTGCCGCGCCCGCCGGCGCCGTGGAAACCCCCTTCCAGCACATCGTGGATGCGGGCCTGCCGCAGTACCTGCTGCCCATCGCTGCCAGTACACCGGGCAATGCCTCACCCTGGCTGGCCGACCGTGCGGCCTTCGAGCGCGCGTTCGGCGGCAGCAGCCTGCGCCGGGTGCGGCTGGCGGCGCTGGGGCGCGCACTCGCCGACCTGGCGCAGGTGGTGCAGGTGCACTGCTGTCTGGTGGGCGGCAGCTTCGTGGACGTCTCCAATGCCGTGCCGAACGATCTGGACATCGTGGTGTTCTACAGTGCGCGGGCAGACGTCCGCTTCGAGCCGGGGCGTGCCCTGCAGCGGCTGACCCGCAAGTTCCTGCTTGAACACATCGACATGCGTTTCGTGCCGTGCGACGCCGAGCCGTGGCTGATGGTCAAGCTGACCTCGTACTTCACCCAGTTGTATCAATCGCGCCGGCCGGGCACCGAAGCGCGCGAACATGGCCTGGTGCTGTTGCTGCCGGGTACCGGGACGGGGCAGTGATGACCGCACGCCTGGCCACCGCGCCCACGGATATCCCCGTCGCCACCGAACGGGCGCTGATGCCGCTGCCGCCGCCGCAGCCGTCCCCGGCGCTGGCAGAGCGGCTGCAGGCGTGCAACCTCAGGCTGCCCGCACTGCTGCCCTGTGCGCAGCCCTGCGAAACGCTGTGGTCCCATCGCGGGCATCCGCGGCTGCGGGCGGCGGTGCAGCAGCTGCGCCATCCGCTGTCGGCGCACATGCAGATGCCGGCGTTCGATCTGGCCGCGCTGGCTGCGGCGGAGGCTGCCGAGGCCGACGTCTATCGGCAGTGGCACCGCGCCGTGCAGGGGCCGCTGTCGATGGCCGATGTACAGCGCTTCGTCTCGCTCAGCGCCGGCGGTGACGGCGCGCTGCGCAGCGGGCCGGTATGGATCCGCGCCCATGATGGGCGCGCGCAGCTGCCGATGGTGCCGGCCCTGCAGGGGGCCGCGCGTTGGGACGAGCTGCTGCGGCAACGGGCCGCGCCCGATCCGGCTGAGGGCCTGCGGTCTGCGGTGCAGCTGCTGGCGCTGGCCAACAATGCGCATGCCTTTGCCGACGGCAATGGCCGGCTGGGGCGCGCGCTGTTCAATTTCTGCCTGCACCGCGCCGGGCTTCCGCAGGCCTGCTTCATCCCGCTGAAGGTGCTGACGGTGCTGTCCCGTGGCGGCTACGAAGTGCGCCTGCGCGAGGCGGAACTGTACGGTCGCTGGGAAGGGCTGTACGCCTGGCACTGCACGGCAATCGAGTTGTATGCATGGCTGGGACAGCAGCCGGCCATGCCCGACCGGAACGAGGATGTCTGATGTTCAACAAGCGCTATTGGCGGGTGCAGTCTGAAGTGAGCGAATGCGGGCTGGCATGCCTGGCGATCTGCTCGTCCATGCTGGGCGCGGATCTGGAAATGAGCGAGCTGCGGCGCAAGTACCACAACTCCCAGCGCGGTGTGGACCTGAACCAGCTGATCGCGCTGGCCAGCGCGCTGGACATGCAGTGCCGGCCGGTGCGCTGCGAGCCCAGCGATCTGCAGCATCTGGGCACGCCGGCCATCCTGCACTGGAAGCTCAATCATTTCGTGGTGCTGGAGAAGGTCTCACGCGGCCGCTACCACATCATCGACCCGGCCCATGGCTCGCTGTCCTTCAGCGAAGCGGAGCTCTCCCAGGCCTTCACCGGCATCGCGGTGGAGGTCAGTTCCTCACCCAGCTTCCGGCCGCGCAAGCAGCGTTCGCCGCTCAACATCTGGTCGATGATCCGCTTCAAGGGCGGCGTCGGCACCGCGCTGTTCCATACGCTGGTCTATACGCTGCTGCTGCAGGGCTTCGTGCTGTTGTCACCGTTCTTCATGCAGCTGGCGGTGGACGAGGGTGTGCTGCGCGGCGACCGCGGCTTCCTGATGGCGCTCGCGCTGGGGTTCGGTGCGGTGGCCGTGTTCAACAGCCTGGCCGAGGCGCTGCGCGGGGTCACGCTGCAGCGGGCGTCGGCGTTGATGGGCTGGGACATGAGCCGGCGCCTGTTCCATCATCTGGTCAGCCTGCCGCTGACCTGGTTCCATCGACGCCGTCTGGCCGATGCGCTGTCGCGGATGGAGTCGATCGACCCGATCCGCCAGCTGATCGCCAACGGGCTCATCGGCGCACTGCTGGACGGTGTGCTGGCGCTGGGCATCATCGTGCTGATGTTCGTCTACTCGCCGCTGATGAGTCTGGTCGCACTGACTGCGCTGGGGCTGTACGTACTGATGCGGGTGGCCGCCATCCCGATGTCGATGAAGATGGGCATGGCCAGTCTGCAGGCGAACATCGCCGAGCGCGGTACGCGCATCGAAACGCTGCGCGCGATGCAGTCGATCAAGACCATGGGCGGCGAGTTCTCGCGCGAATCGATCTGGGCCAACAAGTACGCCGATCTGGTGCGTGCTTCGTTGAACAGCGCCAACCTGCAGATTGGCATCGGCGCGGGGCGCACCCTGCTTGATGGCCTCAGCCTGGTGGCCATCGTCTACATCGGCGCCCAGGCGGTACTGGCCAACACGCTGACAGTAGGCGCGCTGTATGCCTTTGTGGCCTACCGGCAGCAGCTGAGCAACCGGCTGACCACGCTGGTGGACCAGTGCATCGCCTGGCGCCTGACCGAGCTGCATTCGGACCGCATTGCCGATATTGCCCTCAGTCCCAGCGAAGAGGGCTTCAGCAAGGATCCTTCGGCGTCGGACAGCATGGAGGGGCACATCCAGCTGCGTTCGGTGTACTTCCAGTACTCGGCACAGGAAGCGCCGGCGCTGAAGGACATCAACCTGGCCATTGCGCCGGGCGAGTTCGTGGCCATCACCGGCCCATCCGGCTGTGGCAAGAGCACGCTGGTGAAGGTGCTGACCGGGCTGTACCCGCCCAGCGCCGGCGAGCTGCTCTATGACGGGCTGAACATCGCCAGCTGGGGCCCGCGCGTGGTCCGTCAGCGGATGGGCGTGGTGATGCAGGATGATGAGCTGCTGACCGGTTCGATCGTGGAGAACGTGACCTTCTTCGCCGAGCGCCCGGACATCGCGCTGGTCTGGCAGTGCCTGGAAATGGCGGCAGTGAAGGAGGATGTGCAGCGCATGCCGATGCAGCTGGAAACGCTGGTGGGCGACATGGGCTCGACCCTCTCCGGTGGCCAGAAGCAGCGCCTGCTGCTGGCCCGCGCGCTGTACCGCAAGCCCAGCATCCTGGTGCTGGATGAGGCCACCGCGAACCTGGACGTGGCGCGCGAGAGCCGCATCTACCAGGCGCTGGCGCAGCTGGATATCACCCGCATCCTGATCACCCACCGACCCGACACCATGCGCCTGGCCGACCGTCTGGTGCGCATCGACCAGGGCAGGGTGGTGGGCGATACCCGCAAGCCCACCGCAGCGGCGCCCACAGCAGCGCCGACCGTCAACCTCATTCCTGCCGTCGTTTCGCCGCCAGCAGCGGTTCCAGCAGCCAGTCCAGCAGCGAACGCTTCTCCAGAACCAGATCGGCTTTAATGCGTGCTACGGCCAGGAATGAAACCACGCCGACACGGGCACCCAGCCAGAATTGCCGGGCGCCCAGCGCCCGACAATCGCCATCCTTCACTGCACGGTGGGGCGCATATCCCTAGCGTGCGGCGCGATAGAAGCTGAGCAGGCACTCGTCGCGGGATCCATCGGTAGTGAAGTGCACGACAGTCCCGTTGGAACGAAGCTCGTAAGCAGATTCCCTGCTCACTCGTTCAGCGGCTGCATTGTGCGGGCTCGGCGGATACATGAACTGCTCAAGCGCGTAGTTTTCCTTCAAGGACGCAGCGGGATAGCAATGACCCTGTTCCAGCTTGGCATAGAAGAAACTGATTCCCTGCATTAGGCGCGGATGGATCCGGAATTCGGTATAGGCGATCCGGTAACCGTCGCGGGTCTCGATCGGGCTTGACCTGAAAACGACGGGGTCGGCATTGCTGCTGCCCTGCTGCTTGAATTCACCTGCGCCCATGCTTCGGAAGAAATCGAAGCCCACCGGCCAAGGGGCATCGGCAAGCTTCTGAATCACGTCTTCAAGTGAATTCTCGTTGCTGTCCTTCCCTCGGGCGCCGTCTTCAGCGCAGGCCTGGAATGCGAGTGACAGGGTCAACGCCAACAGCGGCAGCAGGAAAGGCTTCCGGGAGAGATTGAGGTTCATCGTTCCTGTTCCTGGAAATGGCCGCCAAGTCGCCACATGGAAGCCACCTCATCGCCAGCTCCGCGCGGAGCGTGGGCATTGCGGTTCCGCGGCGGCGCCGACCGTCAACCTCATTCCTGCCGTCGTTTCGCCGCCAGCAGCGGTTCCAGCAGCCAGTCCAGCAGCGAACGTTTCTCCAGAACCAGATCGGCTTTGAGGCGCATGCCCGGGGTCAGTGCCAGCGCCTTGCCATAGGCCTGCATCTGCTGGTCGTCCAGCGCGGCCAGCAGGCGGTACTGACTTTCCACGGCCTGCAGGTCGGCGGGCAGTTCCTCCGGTGACGTCGGTGAGCGCGCGATCTTGACGATCCGGGCGCGGCCGACGCCGAACTTCTGGTAGGGGAAGGCGTCGTACATCAGCCGCACGTCGGTGCCGACATTGACGAAGGCGATGGCCGAGGAGGGCACCCACAGCTCGGCGAACAGCTGCGAGCCTTCCGGCATCATCACCCCGAGCGTGCGCCCGGCGGTGACCGTGGCGCCCGGTTTGGCCTGCAGCCAGGTGACCTGCCCGGCGGACTGCGCCACCAGATTGAACTGCGTGCCCAGCTTGTAGTTGATCGCCTTCTCGCGTGCGCCCAGCAGTTCGGACAGCGCGGTGGCGCGGTTGGCGTCACGCTCGGCCTTGAGGCGGCCCAGCTCGTGCCGCATCTGCTCGTGCTCCTGTTCCAGCTGGGCAATGCGCGTCTGCACTTCGGCCACCGATTGGCGCACGTTCAGTACCCGCACCTCCGCGTCGCGGTACTGCAGTTCGGATACCAGCTTGTCCGCGCGCAGGCGGCCCAGGTCGTGCACGGTCTTCTCGGCGATGGCCTGCTGTTGCTGGTACAGCGTGACGTTGTCACGCAGTACCGAAAGCTGGCGGGTGGTGCCCAGCATGCGCTCGCGGATGCCGGCCTCCTGGCTTTCCAGGGATGCTTCGGTGGCGCGTTCGCGATCGACCGAAGCCTGGGTGAGGCGCTCGGCCATGCCGGACAGGGTGGCGCCGGTGCTTTCGCCGGTGTCGATCACCGAATCCACCGAGACGCTGACGATGGGGTCGCCCTGGCGGACCTTCGCGCCTTCCTCCACATGCACGTTGCTGACGATGCCCGAGCGCTGGCTGATGATCGGCAACAGGCCGCGCGAGGGGACCAGCGCACCGGATACGGTTTCCTTGCGCGGGAACGAGGTGGTCACCAGGAACAGTACCGCCAGGCCCAGCAGCGCAACCACGAAGCCGGTGGCCAGCCACATGCCGACACCCGGTGCCTGCACCGGGGAGCCGAAGCGCTGCGTGGCGGCCTCGATCGCTTCGTTGCGGAACAGCGGAATCACATCCGCCGTCTCATCCTTTCTGGCTGGTTCCATGTGGCCTGCGGTGCCGCGTCGTTGCGGAGAGTGGGATGGGTAGTGACATCATCGCGCGGTTCGGGGCGCAAGGCAGCCATGGCCACCGGCCACGTCCACGTAGTAGTCGTAATCGTCGCGCAGGCCGAAACCCACCCGCCAGGAGATCGGGAACACGTTGGCCGGTTGGTCGGAGACCTGGGTCTGCAGGGTGACCGTGCGGCCATTGAACGTGACCGGTGCGGTGGCTTCGGCATAGCGGACCGGTTGCAGGCCGTGCATCGTCCAGCGGCGTCGCTGCACCAGGCTGGCCTGTGGGTAGGTGGACAGGTTCACGCCGGAGGCTTCCAGTGCGACATCGGTGCCGGTGTCGAGCAGGACGAGCTCGTCGCGCTTGCCGATGCGCATCGGCAGGCGCAGCGAGTACTGGCCGCCCCACAGTGCAGAGGTGGTTGCCAGGGGTTGCCGGCAGGTATCGGCCGGCAGTGTCTTCAACAGCTCCAGCTCGGTGGGCCGCAGCACCAGCGGACCCAGCCGGTACAGCAGGTCCAGGCCGATGATGTTGAACTCGATCTGGTCGGTGACCGTGAAGGCGACGTTGCTGAAGTGCAGATCGCCCAGCTGCACATCGACCGGAGCGGCCAGGCCGATCGCCACGGTCTGCCCGGGCCGCGAATTGTCGGTGGCGAAGTCGTCGGTCACCGCCAGGCCCATCGCCTGTGCGGCCTTGCGGCTGATATGCGAACGGGTGGCGCCGGTGTCGATGATGAAATCGGAGTCGATGTCGCGCTGCTTTCCATCCTGGCCGCCCCGGATCTTGCCGCGGATGACAGGGACACCGGCCTTGGCCGACAGCGGCAGGCGGGTTCCGGCAGGCGGCGGTGCGGCCAGCGTGGCCGATCGCGGCCATTGGCTGAAGGACTCGAACGCGGGGGCGGTGATGCCGCTTACTTCCTCGCCTGCACGCAGCGACGGCGCGACATGCTGTTGATAGAGCGCGCGGACCTTCTGCATGTCGGCGGCCCAGCCGGCGATGTCGCCTTCCAGCAGACGGTTGCCGGCACGCAGGCTCCGGCACAGGTACATGACCCCCTGGCTCTTTTCGGCCACCACGGCAGCGTCGGCGATACAGGTGTCGGCCCAGCGATTGGACTGGGCGATTTCGCCACGCGTGCGGTGGTAGCCGGCACGTGCGGCCAGCCGTGCCGTGGTATTGGATTTGCCGATCCGCTCCAGGGCTGCTCTGTTGCCCTGCATCACCGCTACGGTGATGCCATGGCTGTCTTCAGCGACCACATCGCGGGCCCCGGCGGGGGCGGCCACGCCCAGTGCGATCACTGCGGACATCAGGAATTTCATTGCCTCAGCTCCTCTGTGACACGTATCGGCCGCCCGGTCTCCCGGGCGGCCGATGTTCCGGTGCAGCGTCAGAACCCGCTGATGACCAGGTTGAACTGGCCGGTGAACGAGTTGGTGTTCGGATCGAACGTCAGGCCGATGTTGAACGACACACCGTTACCGAAGTCCTGGTTGAAGCTGGCGTTGTAGTTGCTCACATTGAAGTGATCGGTGGTCAGGCCCAGGGTGTAGGTCTGACCTGCATACTGGAAGCTGCCGTTACCGGCCAGGCCCCAGTTGCCATTGGTCAGATTCAGGTTCTCGGTCAGGTTGAAGGTCAGGTTGTAGTCCTGCAAGACCCATGTCTGGGTCGCGCTGGCTACACCGTTGCCATCAATGCTGGCGTTGGAACTGAAGGTGGTCTCGCCACCGCCGTCGCCACCACCACCGCCGCCACCACCACCGCCACCGCCGCCATCGCCCGGATCCCACGGATCGGTCCAGTCCGGCGGATCCGGGTTGGGACCCCAGTCGTCCGGCGGGGTCACATCGACCGGCGGCAGATCGGTGGTGTCCACCTGTGCGCCACCGGAGACCAGTGCACGTTCTTCGGGGGAGAGATCACGAATTCCACTTGCAGACATCTCACAACTCCTTGTTTGTCCGATGCTGAGTACGGATGCGTCGTTGCCGCCTTCATGCGGCGCTCCGACATGTATCACACGAAGTGGGCGGTGCTCTGTCAGAAAAATCTGATTCGGACGGAAGGGTGATATACGACAAAAATGAACGCGCCTTGCGCTTGCTTCGTTGGGCGGCCGCTTGCCATGACACGCTAGCCCCCACCGCAGGCGCTCAGGCAGCGGTCGCGTATTTCCCCGCACTTGATGTCCGGAAGGCGATTCCGGCAGAAATCCACGCTCGCCTGGCATGATCTACGAAGATCCCTGTCCTGGATTTCGTCACAGTTGCCACCCCATTGGGATGCCGAGCCCAGGCACCCGCTACTGCTTCCGGCGGAATGACAGCTGGCATATTGGTCCTGACACTGGTCCATGCATTGGCGTGCAGCCGTGGTTTCACGAGCGCCCTGCGCCAGATAGGGGTCGCCATGGCTGCTGCAGGATGCCATCGCAACGACAGCCACGAATACGAGTAGTTTGCTCTGCACTGCAGCAGACCCTTTCAATTGATCGTATCAGTCTCTTCATCATCAGCCGGCTGATTCCATTCTGGCCTGAGTGGCTGTGCTGATGCGGAGATTCAATCAGGATGCGATATCAATGTGCCGACTGGGTAGCCCCCAAAGACATCAGGCAGGCCTTGTTTGTGATGAAATCCAGATAGATGGAGACCTTGCGCAGGCTGCCGCCGCCCAGCACATAGCGCGTCTTGCTTGGATGGTTTCCAGTGGATGTGCTCATCTGCAATTCTGCAGAGCCGTCCAAGGTCTGCACAACGGCCTCGCGCGCGACCGATGCTCTTCGCTGCTGTCCTTGTACGCCTTGAACAACACTGTGTTGAACTGGACCTGCTGGCAGAGCCACACCGATTGGCAGGGCTTCCATCAACTCGCCACTGTTACCAGTATCCAGCATTGCTTCCTGGCGCTTGCCGTCAACAGTAATGAACAACCTTGGGACGGTCTGCGTGCCGCTCAGGTCTGCCGCCGAGAACATCGGGGCGTCGCAGGCCGGAGCGGAAGATCCCTCCGCGAGCACCTGCAGGCCATCCTTGCCGATCAGGACTCGGCCGAGACGAGATAGAACATCGAGGCCAAGAAGGTTCGCAGGAATGCGTTCGCTGACGGATACCAATGGTTGCGAGATGATCAAGGGACCAAACTGGAGGGTCTGCGGCTGGGCCATCCTGCTGCGCTGTTGTGAGTCGCCCAGCACGCCGGACAGCGTGAATCCCTCCATAAGCGGGGGCGCAGTTATCGCCGCGGGATGCACTATGGTCAGTGCCGAGCCGGTGTCGACCAGAACCTCAACAGTCTTTCCGTCAATCTGCAGTTGCGCCATGTTGGGATAAGCGACACGGCCGCCGTCGTGATCCTGGCTGGACGCTACCGTAACCGTTCCTGTGTGCAGGGCGATGCGTCCTTGGCCAGATGAATCGACTTCGGGAGCGGGCCGACCGGCCATCGCGGCGTAGTCTGGAATGCGGGTGAATACATCGACGTTTCCCAATGTTTTGCCCCGCTTCTCCGCAGCGGCCCGAACGCGCTCCCGCGCCTGCATCGACAGGCGTGCCCATGCAGGCAGGTCACCCGCTACCACCTCGACGCCAGCTCGCAGTGCTCCGCAGACAGTCAGCCCGGCCAAATGCGTAGTCTGCTGCGCCATCTGGATACATTCATCTGACGCTTCGCGGGCTCCAGGAACGTCCAGCAGAACGCGGCGTTCGGCGGCCCTGGCCATCTTCTTTACGACGGTATTGGTTGCATTGACCTGCAGCTGCCGTAGTGCAGCGACATCACCTTGAGCCAGCGCTTGGCTGACCGGCGTGGGGTCGTTGAATATCTGCGTGACGCTGGTTGTCTCAGCGGCACCAGCACAGGATGAAACGAGCAGCAATGCAAGTAAAAGGGGACGCATGGGACTCCAGATGGATGCCGCGTCCGCGAACGCGGCATCCCAAGAGGGATCAAGGACTCTTGTTGTAGAGGAACTGGGCTTCGCCCTTTATGTCGTTGTCCGCTGAGTTGTAGATCAGGTTGATCTGAAAGCCGAAGCCTGCGCCGATATCCCAGTAGTAACCACCATTGACGGTGGAGGTCCAGGAACCTTCGTTCAGCTGCCACTTGAGAAGACTGCCATCGTTGCCGACGAAATCCAATGTGCCCTTGCCGTCCTTGAAGGTGCCGTCGGTGTTGAACTTCAGCTCGGTGCTGACCGTCCACTGGCCGAATTCATTGGGAATCGGGTAGGTCAACACCGCTTTGTTGAAGCCCGGCTCGCCATTCTCGCCCGGAGTGTAGGTCAGCTTGCTTTCAAAAGGCTTGACATCGATGAAGGTGAAGTCTGGCTGTCCATCGCCGTCACCACCGCCGTCGCCACCACCTCCATCACCGCCGCCACCGCCACCGCCGCCGCCATCGCCCGGATCCCACGGATCGGGCCAGTCCGGCGGATCCGGGTTGGGACCCCAGTCGTCCGGTGGGGTCACATCGACCGGCGGCAGATCGGTGGTGTCCACCTGCGCGCCACCGGAGACCAGTGCACGTTCTTCGGGGGAGAGATCACGAACTCCACTTGCAGACATCTCACAACTCCTTGTTTGTCCGATGCAGATTACGGATGCGTCGTTGCCGCCTTCATGCGGCCCTCGGACATTTATCACACGAAGTGGACAGTGCTCTGTCAGAAAAGTCTGATTCGGACGGAAGGGTGATAGACGACAAAAATGAACGCGCATCGCACTTGCGCAACGACGATTCTTCATCTTGAAGTAATGCGAATGTGCTATTTGACCTTCACGCAGTTGCTGCGCTAAACACCACACCTCACGCTCGAAGCAAGGAGTTGCACGCATGCAGGAAAATGGAATTCGCGAGCTGTCGCTGGAAGAGCTCGCGCTGGTTTCTGGTGGTGCGCAGATGGACACCACCGATCTGCCTCCGGTGGATGCGTTGCCGCCCGATGACGGCGGCTGGCCGGATATCGATCCGCCAGACTGGACCGATCCGTGGGACCCGGGCGATGGCGGCGGCGGTGGTGGCGGCGGTGGCGGTGGCGAGGCGCCGCCGAGCGCGTATGAGCAGGTCGATGCACAGGCTGACACCGTCGCGCGTGAGGTGGAGGCACTGATCAAGGCCGATCCGGGTTATCAGAGCCAGGAGCTGGGCACGGTGATCTACCGCGACGCAGTGACCGGTGAAATCAAGACCAGCCCACTGGCGCGCGGTGATGCCAGCAATCCCGGGGCCATCAGCTATCCGCTGCTGGAGTGGGGCATCACGCCGGGCCAGGTGGTGGGCATCATCCATTCCCATCCGGCCGGGGTCTTCCCGTCGGAGACGCATGAGGTCAACAAGTACCCGTCCGACAACCGCACCGTTGGCGGCGTGGCCTACGAAGGCGGGGACTGGGGTGTGGCCGATCTGCTGCGCGACAACGGCATGAATGCCGAAGAGTTCCGCTACTACATCATCGGGCCCGATGGTGTGACCCGTGAGTATGATTTCAACGACCGCGATGCGGAAACACTGGGTACGACGCTATGAAGATAGAGGCCGCATGGGCGGTGGCCGTTCTGGCCGTGGGCGCAGCAGCCTGTGCGCCGGTGGCGCGTGCCGATTCGCCAGGGCTGGCGGTGCTGCGCAGCGAAGATGGACTGCCTGCGAACCGCTACACCTCGCAACACCAGATGAGTTGTGGCAGCCGCGTGTTCGAGCTCGTGGTGGAATCGCCGGGTCCGGTCAGGTTGACTGGCCTGAAGGTGGATGGCGTCGCGGTTCCTGCCGCGCAGCTGCAGGCCATCAATGCACAGGTACCGGAGCGCTCCTGGTTCCAGGGCATCGCCTCGTCCTGCACGTCGGCCCGCCAGTCGCTGACCCTTCAGCTGTCATCGCCGCAGGGGGCAGTGACCATCCCGCTTTCGTTCAAGGATGGCGTGCTGGTGCCGGCGGCACCCGCCAGGTAACGCAGGTGCTGCAGGCTGCCGGCCCCTGCGCGGGGCCGGCAGCGCGACCGCCCGTCAGAAGCGGTAGGCCGCCTGCACGTACACCCGGCGCGGTTCCCCGGGGAAGTGCCCGTTGCGCGCGATGAAGCCGCTGGCCGCATACGCCTTGTCGAACAGGTTCTTGACGTTGGCCTGGAACTGCCACTGCTTCCACGTGGTCTTCCAGCTCATGTCGAATACGGTGTAGGCCTTCACACTCTGTCCGTCCAGGCTGATGCGCTCGCCGACATGGTCGGCACCGAAACCAATGGCCGAGTTCAGCGCAGGCAGGTCGTAACGCGTCCACAGGCCGAGCGAGTTGCGCGGTGCATTGGCGAAGCGGTCTCCGGAGGCGTTGGTGATGCCGTTCGGGCCCGCATCCTTCACCCGTGCGTCGTTGTACGCGTAGGTGAGGTTCACCACCCAGCGATCGGTCACATCGGCCAGCAGATCGAGCTCCATGCCGGTGCTGCGCACCAGGCCCAGCGCGGCGAGCTGGTTCACGCCTGCGGTCACTTCGCCGGTGGCCTGCACGATGTTGCTGCGGTCGATGCGGTAGGCCGCCATGTTCAGGGTCACACGCTCGGCCAGCAGCGACTTCATGCCTATCTCCCACTGCTTGCTGCGTTCAGCGTCGAACGGGCCGCCGGCAGCACGGTCCTGGTTGGCCGCGCTCTGAGGCACGAATCCGCTGGCCACGTTCGCGTACAGGTTCAGCCCCTCGCGCACAGTGAAAGTGCTGCCCAGCCGCCAGCTGAGGTCGTGCCCATCCACGCTGCTGCCGCCGAGGCGATCCTCGTCCTTGAAGCCGTCCCAGCGCAGGCCGGCCAGCACATGCCAGCGCGTGCCCAGCGCAAGTTCGTCCTGCAGGTAGCCGCCGTAGCGGGTGCTGCGCGTGGAGGTGCTGCGCCAGGGTAGGGTAGCCAGAGCGTAGTCGTGCCAGGTGCTGGCGCCATACACTGGATTGAACAGGTCGATGCCACGCACCGGCCCCGCACCGCGCGCGAGGTCGGCACTGTTGGCGGTCTGCGCGGTGAAGTCGGCATCGAGCTGGTACACGTCAGCGCCGAACAGCACTTTATGCTCGATGCGGCCGGTACTGACCCGCCACACGGCATTGCCGTTGACAGTAAATGCCTCGTTGTCGCGGATCTGGTTGCGCAGCTGGCGCGTCATCCACTCGGCCACGCCATCGCGATCACGGTCGATCAGCCCCATCGGCTCGTGATACATCTGATGCTCGTTGTTGGTGAACCAGCGCGTGGCGAAATCCACATCCAGATTCGAGGCCGGCGCGAAGCGATACTGCGCCAGGGCGACCTTCGCGCGCATGTCGAGGAAGTCGCTGGCCTCGTTGTGGTTCCAGCGGCGATCGGTCAGGAACGTACCTGCGTCATTCACCGGTACACCCCGCAGGCGGTTGCCGCCCAGGTTCTGGGTGATGTCGGTGAACTGCAGGGTCAGCTCGCCGGTATCGCCCACATCGAAGGCCAACGATGCATCGCCGATCACGCTTTCGCTGTCGGTGTTCCAGCGCACGCCCTGCTCGGTGTCGCCGTACAGACCGGCGCGGTAGCGCACGCGGCCGGCCGCATCCAGGGGGCCGGTGGCCTCGACCGAGCCGGCGCGGAAATCCTCGTTGCCCAGCTGGACTTCGATGCGGCGCTCAGCCGTGGCCCGGGGTTTTCGGGTCACATAATTGATGACGCCGCCGGCATCACCACCGCCATACAGTGCGCCGGCCGGACCCTTCAGCACCTCCACCCGCTCGATGTTGAACAGCTGGGGCACCGCGAAGCCCGCATACGGGTCGCCGCGCAGGCCGTCATAGAGCACGTTTTCCTGGCGGAAGCCACGCAGCGTCACGCCCGCATAGCTGAAGAAACTGATGCCGCTGATGCTGCGGTACAGGTCGGTCACCTGGCGCGCCGCCTGGTCGTCGATCAACTCGCGCGGCACCACCTGCACCGATTGCGGCACCAGCTCCAGCGGGGTATCGGTGCGGGTGCCAACCGCGGCGTCGTCAACCCGGTACAGCGTCTGTGCGCGGCCACGCACTTCGACCTTGTCGAGCTCGGTGGTTGCGGTGGTGGGCGGTGCAGCGGCCTGTGCCAGGGGTGCCAGGGGCAGGGCGAGGGCCGCGCACAGCGCGCGGCGGCGGAGCGGGAATGGGGTCATGGCGGGGGATTGGCAGCTGCAAATGAGAAAGATTAGCATTTGCAGTGATGCTGTGCCTATTCCCCGATGGCGCGATGCACATCGGGGCCCGTGCGGAGGGCGTTACGCCCGCATCGCCGCAACGTCCCTTTGACCCGCGGCCTCGGTCATCACGACCGCGAGCTGCTTGAGCGAGTAGGGCTTGCGCAGCAGGGTGAAGCCGTGGCCGGGGTCGCGTGCCAGAAGCTCGCTGTAGCCGCTGGTCAGGATGATGGGCAGATCCGGAAAGCGATCACGCACGTGCCGGGCCAGTTCCAGGCCGTTGGTGCCGGGCATCACCACGTCGCTGAACATCACATGGAACCGCATGGCGTCCTGTTCCAGTTCGGCAAGTGCCTCATTGGCGTTGCGGGCCAGTACCACCTCATAGTCGAGTTCGCGCAGGGCTCCGACCGCGAACTCGGCCACATCCACGTTGTCCTCCACCACCAGCACGCACAGCCCGTGCCCGTGCAGCAGGCCCGCCTGTGCCGCCGGCCGCGCCACCGTCTCGCTGGAACGGGTGAGCGGCAGATACAGCGTGAACCGGGTACCGACGCCAGCCTCGCTCTTCACGTCCACCTCGCCTTCGGACTGCTTGACGAAACCGAATACCTGGCTGAGGCCAAGGCCGGTGCCGGCACCAATACCTTTGGTGGTGAAGAAGGGTTCGAAGATGCGGTCCACCACGCCCGGGTCGATGCCGGAGCCGGTATCGGTCACGCTGATGGCGGCGAAGTCACCCTTCAGCGGTGCCGCGAAGCGGACCGAAGGCACCGCGGTAACCTGCTCGACGTCGATGGTGACCGTGCCGTGGCCGTCGATCGCATCGCGCGCGTTGACGGCGATGTTGATCAGCGCGGTGTCCAGCTGTGTGCGGTCCAGCAGCACCGGCAGCGGGCGATCAGGCAGGTTGACCGACACCTGGATGCGTGCCCCCAGTACCGTGGTGATGATGTCCGACAGGGCCTGCACGCTCTCGCACAGGTCGAAGACCTCCGGTGACAGGCTCTGCCGGCGCGAGAAGGCCAGCAACTGCGCTGTCAGCCGTGTAGCGCGGTCCGACGCGTTGCCGATCGCCTGCACGTAGCGGCGTCGCGGATCTTCGGCCGGCCAGGTATGCAGCAGCATGTCCACCGAGCCGGTGATGACCTGCAGCAGGTTGTTGAAGTCGTGCGCGACGCCTCCGGTGAGCTGGCCGATGGCTTCCAGCTTCTGCGACTGCCTGAGCTGCTCACGGGCCCGCACCAGTTCCAGGTGCGCCTCGCGCGCCTGTTCGGTGATCGCGGCCACCTGGCGGCTGTGCAGGTCGCGCTCGATCACGCGTTCGGTCTGCTCGCTGACCACGCAGATGATCCCGGCGACGGCACCGCTGGCATCGCGCAGAGGCGAATAGGAGAAGGTCCAGAAGGTCTCGCGCAGCGTGCCGTCGCGGTCCATCATCAGCGGCAGGTTCTTGAAGCTGCGGCTGCGGCCCGCGAACGCCGCATCGATGGCATGCTCCACATCGGCCCAGACGTCAGACCACACCACGTCCAGGCGGTTGCCCATGGCGCCGTGCAGCTTGTCACCCAGCATCGGCAGGTAGGCATCGTTGAAGAAGAATGCCTTTTCGCTCTGGCCCCAGGCGATCCACAGAGGTTCCGGAGAGTCGAGGATCATCGCAAGCAGCGTGCGCAGCTCGCAGGGCGCGTGTGCCGCCGCCGGCGAGCGTGCCCAGTCGCTGTCCTGCAGCAGGCGATAGGCAAGCTGGTCGGGTGCGGAGACGGGAAGGGGGAAAGGATGCATGGCCGTCGGCGCGGGAAGGTGCGGCAGCATAGCCGAACCGATGTCAGCAGGGCCTGCACATCGCCAATGGGTCGGGGCAACCGCAGCGGCTAGCCTGGCTCCCGGCCTGGTTGCCCGGCCAGGGCGTGCCGGCCTGCCGGCGTCAGGTCGATGTCCGCATCCTCGGCCTGCACCGCAAAGCCCGCATTCACTGCCCAGGTCGCAGCGTCACCGCGCACCGGCTGCGCGTCGGCGATGTCCTGCAGGATCCTGATCTGCGCTGCGGTCAGCCCCATCGCCTCATACCCCCAGCAGCGACGGGAGCTGCCACTCCGAAACACGCGCATGGCTGATCGGCTGGTGGCAGCCGCAGCGCTCGCAGCGGAACAGTGCACCGCCTGGCAGCTGCAGCAGTGTGTCCTCGCTGGCGGAGGTGGTCTCCGCGCAATGGTGGCAGGTGACGGTGAGCGCGGTGATGCGTTCAACGCCACCGGACAGGTTGAAGACGGCTTCGAAAGCGCGGATGACAGGGTGGGACATAACCGCTCGCGAGTAGTACACGTCCGCATCCTCGCCTGCCACCCGTGACGGTGCAGTCAGCTGCGTGCATCGACCGGATCAAGACGCCCCACCGTCAGAGCTCCTTCCTTCAGAGCTCCTTCTTCTTGCCGCTCAGATCCAGCGGCGTGTCATCGCCCTTGCGCTCGCTGGACCAGACTTCAAGACTCTTGTTGCAGCGGCTTTCGCGTGCGGCGACCTGCGGCGGCAGGTCCTTCAGGTGCGGTGACTCCTGGCAGCCCGAATGCATGGCCGTGTCGTCATAGGTGGCGCAGGCAGCGAGCGAGGCGAACATGACGGCACAGACCGAGGCGCGCAGCGCGGCGGGGGCGGAGCAGATCGGCATGGACGGCATCCTGGAAAGAGGGGGTGCCCTGATTCAATGATGTGACCCCGTGCCGACGCAATCGGTCTGCCTGCACTTGTTATTCAGTAACAAGTGTGGCGATACTCTGCGGTTGTGGCATCTGCGGGCTACGCGACGCAGATCATGAACAGTGCGGACAGCGCCAGCATCAGCATGAAGACCCGTCGGCTCAAGGCCAGGCAGGCCAGGCAGGCGGCCAGGGCCCAGGCCGCCAGCAGGACGCAGGTGAGCAGCCACAGGCCGATGGTCATCAGTGACCCCGCAGCGATGGCTGACAGGGCGGACGCCTTGAACAGCGCGATACCCAGCACACTGCCCAGCACGCCGGCCTGCAGGGCGACCGCGTCATGGTGGGCAGGGGCACGGCGGGGAGGCATTGCGGTCCGGACGATCGACCAGGGGGTGTTGATCGAAGTCTGCCCGAACGGATATCCACGCCATGTGTAGTCCCGTCGGCCGCCGCCGCAGGCCTGCCTGCCGCGTGCGGCGCTGCGGGACGGCCGGAGGACAGTGTCAGTGACTGCGGGCGACCGTGCGTGCGCGGTTCTTTTCCAGCATCACCGCGACGCACCACAGCAGCAGGCCACCGAAGGCCGTGGCTGCGCCGACATAGCCGGTGGTGGCGGGACTGAAGCCGGCGCTGATGGCCATGCCACCCAGCCACGGTCCCAGCGCGTTGGCGGTGTTGAACGCGGCATGGTTGGAGGCCGCAGCCAGCGTCTGCGCTTCTCCCGCCACATCCATCAGGCGGGTCTGCAGCACGGCGGCGAGCGCACCCATGGTGCCCACGGTGATGATCATCGGGCCGATGGTCCACGCCGACTGCGCAGCCAGCGGATACAGCAGCAGCATCACGATCGACCACGCCAGTACCAGCGCGGCGGCCTTGAAGTGGAATCTGTCCACCAGCCAGCCGCCGGCGATGTTGCCGATGATGGCGCCGATGCCGAACACACCCACGGCGAGCGGCATCCACGATTCGGCAACCCCGGTCACCTGCACCAGGGTCGGCGCAAGATAGGTGAACACACAGAACATGCCGGCGAATCCGACCGCACCGATGGCCAGTGCCAGCCATACCTGCGTGGTGTTGAAGGCGCGCAGCTCGCGCATCGGCGAGGTGCGCACCTCCTCCGGGTCGGGCAGCAGGAAGCGCGCGATCATCGCAACGGTGGCAATGGCCAGCAGGGTGACCAGCGCAAACGCCGTACGCCAGCTCAGTTGCTGGCCCAGCCAGGTGGTGAGCGGGTTGCCGATCAGGATGGCGATGGACAGGCCGAGCAGCACGCGCGACATCGCCTGGCCGCGCTGGCCGGCCGGGCTGATCGCCGCCGCTACCAGCATCGCCACGCCAAAGTAAGCGCCATGCGGAAGGCCCGCGACGAAGCGCGCGATGAGCATGGTGGCGTAGTTCGGTGCCAGCGCGCTGGCCAGATTGCCGACTGCATAGAAGCCCATCAGCGCCAGCAGCAGGCGACGGCGTGGGAAGCTGGCGCCGACGAACGCCAGGACCGGTGCACCGACCACCACGCCGATGGCGTAGGCGCTGATGAGATGGCCGACCTGTGTTTCGGTGATCGACAGGCCACGACTGATTTCCAGCATCAGGCCCATGCTGGCGAACTCGCTGGTACCGATGGCAAAGCCGCCGAGCGACAGGGCGAGGATGATCAGGGTGCGCTGGCGGGGCGTCAGCTGCGCGGCCAGGGAGGAATTGGGGCTCATGCGGGGGCGCAGGGGGCGGGGGAGCAGGCTATTGTACTGCTGCACCGCAACAGGGGTCATCGCCGGCTGCCAAGAATCAGCGTCCGGCCAGTGGTAGTGCTGCGCACCGCATGTTGACGGGATCTCCATTTCCATGAACATCTCCATAGCGGAGCAGAGCACCGTGCGGGTGCCTGCCCAGGCAGCTGCATCGCTGTCTTCCGCGAGACCTCCGCGGTTGGACAATCGCGGATGCACGGTTGTTACACCCTTCGTTCCCTGTCGCGGCGGTCTCCGGGCCGGTGCGTGGCCTAGCTCAAGGTGCTCCATGACACTTTCCATCCGTACTGAAACGCCGGCCGACATCGCCGCCATCCATGCCCTGACCACCGCCGCTTTCGCCACGGCCGGACACAGCAGTCACACCGAGCAGTACATCGTTGATGCGCTGCGCGAGCGCGGCGAGCTGAGCATCTCGCTGGTGGCCGACGCGGCCGGAGAAGTCATCGGCCACGTCGCTGTTTCGCCGGTGTCCGTCAGCGACGGCAGCAGCGGCTGGTACGGCCTGGGCCCGATCTCGGTGCTGCCAGAGCGACAGGGGCAGGGCATCGGTGCCGCATTGATGCGCGCGGCCATCGAGGCCCTTCGCCAGCAGCATGCGCGAGGTTGCGTACTGCTGGGCGAGCCGGCGTACTACGGTCGTTTCGGCTTCCGCGCCGAGCCGGGGCTGGTGCTGCCGGGCGTTCCTGCCGAGTACTTCCAGGCGCTGTGCCTGCAGCCGCCACTGGCGCAGGGAGAGGTGCGCTACTCCCCGGCGTTCGAAGCGACCCACTGATCGCGGGCGTTCAGCCCGCGTGCCGAAGATGGATCAGCGGATACGGACGGCCCTGTGAATCCAGCGCTGAGCGGCCGGTCTCGGTGAAGCCCATGCGCAGGTAGAACCCCACTGCCTGCGCATTCTGCGCATTGACGTCGGTGCTCAGCTGCGGATGCACGGCCAGTGCGTGCTGCAGCAGCTGACGGCCGATGCCGGTGCCGCGCACGTCCGGGTCGATGAACAAGGCTTCCAGATGCGTCCCGTCGATCAACATGAAGCCCAGGGGACGATCATCTGCATCCACGGCCACGGTGGTCGGCGCCTGGGGCAGGAAACCAGCCACTTCGGCATCGATGGCCAGGCGGTCTTCAGGGCTGAGGAAGTCGTGGGTGGCGTCGACGGCGCGGCGCCACAGGTCGACGAGTGCGGCACCGTCATCGGCGCGCGAGGGGCGCAGGGTGGTCATGGGCGGGAACGTGAAGCGGGCAGGCAGCACAGTATGACGTCATTCTGGCATCCGCTGCGCAGCCCGGCGTTACACTGTGCGCCTGAGCTCCGCCGCCTCACGGAAACCGCCATGACCGACGCCCCGGGTGTACCGGTGCACGACGCCGACGAACAGTGGATGCGCCATGCGTTGGCGCTGGCCGAACGCGCGCAGCGCGAGTTCGACGAGATCCCGGTCGGTGCGGTGCTGGTCGGTGCCGACGGCCAGCTGCTGGGTGAGGGCTGGAACCTCAATATCGCTTCGCACGATCCCAGCGCGCACGCCGAGATCGTGGCGATGCGTGCCGGCGGCAAGGCGCTGGCCAACCATCGACTGTTGGGCAGCACGCTGTACGTGACGCTGGAGCCCTGCGCGATGTGCGCGATGGCAATCGTGCATGCGCGCGTGTCGCGGCTGGTCTACGGTGCCAGCGACCCGAAGACCGGTGCCTGTGGCAGCGTGTTCGACCTGCTGGGCGACGCGCGCCACAACCACCGCGTGGAGATCCACGGCGGGGTGCTGGCCAAGGAGGCGAGCACGCGGCTGACCAACTACTTCCGCGCCAAGCGCGGCAAGCCGCCCCTGTTGCTGGAAGGCCCGGCGGACGAGGGATGAGCAGCGAAAGGGTATGATGGGCGCCCCTTTCCTTTCCCGGCGGCCCGCGGGCCAGCCCTGCAGCGAGACGACACGATGGTGGAGAACGGCGCGGCCAACGAGCGATTGATCTGGATCGACCTGGAAATGACCGGGTTGGATACCGACAACGATTCGATCATCGAGATCGCCACCGTAGTGACCGATGCCCAGCTCAACGTGCTGGCCGAAGGACCGGAATTCGCCATCCATCATCCGCTGGAGACGCTGGAGGCGATGGACGAGTGGAACCGCAACCAGCATCGTCGTTCCGGCCTGTGGCAGCGCGTTCTGGACAGCAGCGTGACCCTTGCCCAGGCCGAGGCGCAGACGGTGAATTTCCTGGCGGAGTGGATTCCGGCTGGCCTGTCGCCGATGTGCGGCAATTCGATCTGCCAGGATCGCCGCTTCCTGCACCGGCAGATGCCGCGCCTGGAGAAGTACTTCCACTACCGCAACCTGGATGTGTCCACGGTGAAGGAACTGGCCAGGCGCTGGGCGCCGGGCGTGGCCGCTGGCGTCGGCAAGAACAGCAGCCATACCGCACTCAGCGACGTGCATGATTCGATCAACGAGCTGCGCCACTATCGCCGGTTCATGGGCGCGCTTTCGGGGTTGCCGACTGCCTGAACGACGACGCCGGGCATGGCCCGGCGCTACCCATCGTTCAACCGCGTGGCGCTACTATCGGCCCATGAACGAGCCGATCCTGCTGCCGCGCGATATCGCCCACGACGCCCGCGACTGGTCCGACCTGCAGCGGGCGGTGGCACTGCTGGAGGCGCCGACCCTGACCGCGCGCATGGCCAACCTGGTCGGCACGCCGCTGGAGTTCGCAGTGAAGGCCCTGCCGACGTCGGTGTCCAGCCGCATCCACGGCGCGGTGCAGGCGGCGCTGTCGAAATCCGCGCAGGCTGCGCTGTGGAGCATGGACAATTCACCCGGCAAGGGCGCATCCACCCGCTGGCACAAGGTGGCTGCCGCAACGTCCGGCGCGGTCGGCGGTGCCTTCGGTTTTGCCGCGTTGTTCATCGAACTGCCGGTGTCGACCACCATCATGATGCGCGCCGTGGCCGATGTGGCGCGCAGCGAAGGCTTCGACCTGTCCGAGTTCAGCACCCGCCAGGCCTGTCTGGAGGTGTTCGCGCTGGGCGGCAATTCGCCGCGCGACGACGCCAGCGAGACCGGCTACTACCTGGCCCGCGGCTTCACCACCGATGTGATGCGCCACCTGTCGGCCGAGCTGGCCGGCCGCGTGGTGACCGGCCGCGACCTCACCCTGGGCGTGGCCCCGAAGGAGGCCGGCAAGCTGTTGGCCAAGCTGGTGGAGAAGGTCGCCGCGCGTTTCGGTGTGGTGGTGACCGAGAAGTTCGCCGCGCAGGCGGTCCCCATCGTGGGTGCTGCCGCCGGCGCCACGCTCAACACCATGTTCACCGACTACTACCAGGACATGGCACGCGGTCACTTCATCGTGCGCCGGCTGGAGCGCAAGTACGGTGAGGATGTAGTGCGCACCTGCTATGACCGCGTGGCGCATGGCGGCGCCCTGATCGAGCCGACGCTGTAACCGGTGTCGGGGTCAGATCCCTTTGCCGTGCAAAGGGATCTGACCCCGGGCGAGACCTCAAGCGAGCCTATCATTGCCCCGGCGGAACAACTGTTTTGCCAGTCCGTGCCTGTTGCCCGGCGGGCGCCATCCCCATTCTTTGCGGCACTCCCCCGCAAGAGATGGCCGACATGCTGTTCACTCCCCACCGCCTGGGCGCACTGACCCTGCCCAACCGCATCGTGATGCCGCCGATGACCCGTTCGCGTGCGGCCCACGGTAATGTTGCCACCGCCGAAATGGCGGCGTACTACGCGCAACGTGCCGGCGCCGGCCTGATCATCAGCGAAGGCACCCAGATCAGCCCGCAGGGCCAGGGCTATGCCTGGACCCCGGGCATCCATAGTCCGCAACAGGTACAGGGGTGGCACCAGGTCACCGATGCGGTACACGCGGCGGGCGGACGCATCTATGCGCAGCTGTGGCACGTGGGCCGTGTTTCGCATATTGCCCTGCAGCCGAACGGTGAGGCGCCGGTGTCGTCGTCGGCACTGCTGGCCGAAGGCGTGAAGGTGTTCGTTGACCCGGCCGGTGCCGGCCCGGAGGCCGGCGTCGGCGAGATGATCCAGCACTCGATGCCGCGCGCCCTGCGCGAGGACGAGATTCCTGGCATCGTCGAGGACTACGCGCAGGCGGCACGCAATGCACTGGCGGCGGGCCTCGACGGGGTCGAGCTGCATGGGGCCAATGGCTATCTCATCAACCAGTTCATCGATTCGCAGGCCAACCAGCGCACCGATGGCTATGGTGGCGCGCTGCAGAACCGGCTGCGCTTCCTGCGTGAGGTGACGCGGGCGGTGGTTGAGGTGGCGGGCGGCGACCGGGTGGGGGTGCGCCTGGCGCCGCTGACCACGCTGCAGGGGGCGGTGGACGATACGCCGCAGGCCACCTATCTGGCGGCCGCGCATCTGCTGGGTGGGCTGGGCGTGGGCTACCTGCACATCGCCGAAGCCGACTGGGACGACGCACCACCGATGCCGCTGGCATTCAAGCAGGCGCTGCGCATGGTCTATCCGGGCACACTGATCTACGCCGGCAAGTACACCGCCGAGCGCGCCGAGCAGGCACTGGCCGAAGGCTGGGCTGACCTGATTGGTTTCGGCCGGCCGTTCATCGCCAACCCGGACCTGCCGGAGCGGCTGCGCCAAGGTTCGGAACTGAACCTGCCGGACCGCGCGACGTTCTTCGGAGGCGGGGTGGTGGGCTTCACCGATTACCCGACGCTGGAAAAGAGCGTCGCTGCCTGATTCCGCATCCGCCGGGCATGGCCCGGCGCTACCCGTGCCGGCCGGTCGAGCAGGTAACGCCGGGCCATGCCCGGCGAGCGCGCAGCGCGGGATGAGGCGCGGCGGTCAGGGCGTGTCGCGCACCAGCGCGTCGGCCTCGACCACGCCACCGTCCTTGCCGTGCAGGTAGAGATGCATGTCCTGCTGCGGGTAAGGAATGTTGATACCAGCCTTGTCGTAGCCCAGCTTGATCTGCTCGAGCAGCGTCACCTTCGTGCCGAACCAGTCGGCCGACTTCACATAGCAGCGGATGCCCAGATTGATCGCGTGCGCGCCCAGCTCGTAGACCACCACGTCCGGCACCGGCGTCTGTAGTACGCGCGGGTCGGCCTTCATCAGCGCGAGGGCGGTATCGCGCGCCAACTGGATGTCGTCGTCGTAGCCGATGCCGATCACCAACTCGACGCGACGGGTCGGTTCGGCCGTAAGGTTGATGATCGGCGCCGCGGTGATCAGGGTGTTCGGAATGGTGGTGTGCTGGTTGTCAGCGCCGGTGATGACGGTCTGGAAAATGCGCACTTCGCGTACCGTGCCGGTCTGGCCGGCGACCGTCACCACATCGCCCACGCGGAACGGGCGCAGGGTCACCAGCATCACGCCTGAAGCGATGTTGGACAGCGAATCCTTCAGCGCCAGGCCGACGGCCAGGCCTGCAGTACCGAGCACGGCCAGCAGCGGGGTGATCTTTACGCCCAGCGTGCCGATGGCCAGCACCACCACGATCACCAGCGACGCCGCATACACCACGTTGCGCAGGAAGCTGCCCAGCATCGGGTCGGCGCCCATTCGCGCGGTCGCGCGCGGCATCGCGTTGGACAGGCGGCGTGCCACCCACAGGCCGACCAGCAGCACCACGATGGCGGCCAGCAGGGGCACGCCATAGGTTTCCAGCAGTCGCTCCCAGTTCAAGGTGTGGAACCAGGAGGACGTGGCGGGCGTAGCGGGTGCGGCGGCGATCATGCGGGTAGTCCTCTGCTGCGGAAGTGGGCTGCCCAGGGCAGGGCGTGCGCGCACGCCAGAAACAGCAAGCCCCGCAGAGGCGGGGCTTGCATGCAGCAGCAGTATGGGCATACGTCGATGAAAACGACGTATGCCTGCAGCTTCAACGCATCATGCGCTGGCCTTCAGCTTGGCCAGGCGCAGCCAGGTATCGACCACGGTGTCCGGGTTCAGCGACACCGATTCAATGCCTTCCTGCATCAGCCATTCGGCCAGGTCCGGGTGATCGGACGGGCCTTGGCCACAGATGCCGACGTACTTGCCCTTGGCCCGTGCCGACTTGATCGCCATCGACAGCAGCTTCTTCACTGCCGGGTTACGTTCGTCGAACAGATGGGCGACGATCGACGAGTCGCGGTCCAGGCCCAGGGTGAGCTGGGTCAGGTCGTTGGAGCCGATCGAGAAGCCGTCGAAGATATCCAGGAACTCATCGGCGAGCAGTGCGTTGGACGGCACTTCGCACATCATGATGATCTTCAGGCCGTTCTCGCCCTGCTTCAGGCCGTTCTGGGCGAGGACTTCCACCACCTTGCGGCCTTCTTCCAGCGTGCGCACGAACGGAATCATGACCCAGAGGTTGTCCAGGCCCATTTCGTTGCGCACGCGCAGTACGGCCTTGCACTCCAGCGCGAAGGCAGCCGAGAAGGTCGGATCGACATAACGGCTGGCGCCGCGGAAGCCGATCATCGGGTTCTCTTCGTGCGGCTCGTAGTTGCTGCCGCCGATCAGGTTGGCGTACTCGTTGGACTTGAAGTCCGACAGACGCACGATCACCGGGTTCGGCGCGACCGACGCGGTGAGGGTGGCGATGCCCTCGGCCAGGCGGTCCACGTAGAAGCTGACCGGGTCGCCATAGCCGGCGATCTTCTCGTCGATCTTCTTCTTCGTTGCCGCGTCCTGGCGGTCGTACTCCAGCAGCGCGTTCGGATGGATGCCGATGTGGCTGGCGATGATCATTTCCAGGCGCGCCAGGCCGATGCCGGCGTTCGGCAGCTGGCCGAAGTCGAAGGCACGTTCCGGGTTGGCCACGTTCATCATGATCTTCAGCGGAGCCGGCGGCATGTTGCCCAGATCGGTGGTGGTGCGCTCAAAGCCGAGCTTGCCTTCGTAGATGAAGCCGGTATCGCCTTCAGCGCAGCTGACGGTGACCAGCTGGCCGTCTTCGATGACCTTGGTGGCGTTGCCCGAGCCGACCACGGCCGGTACGCCCAGCTCGCGGGCGATGATCGCGGCGTGGCAGGTACGGCCACCGCGGTTGGTGACGATGGCCGAAGCGCGCTTCATCACCGGCTCCCAATCGGGATCGGTCATGTCGGCAATCAGCACGTCGCCCGGCTGCACGCGGTTCATGTCGTCCAGCGTCTTCACCACGCGGGCCACGCCCGAACCGATCTTGGCGCCCACGGCACGGCCTTCAGCCAGCACGTTGCCGCCCTTTTCGGTCAGCGCGAAGCGCTCGATCTGGGTGGCGTGGCTGCGCGACTTCACCGTCTCCGGGCGCGCCTGCACGATGAACAGCTTGCCGCTGACACCGTCCTTGGCCCACTCGATATCCATCGGGCGGCCGTAGTGCTTTTCGATCACCAGCGCCTGCTTGGCCAGTTCCTGCACGTCCTCGTCGCTGATCGAGAAGGTGTTGCGCAGTTCGGCCGGAGTGTCCTCGATCCTGACGCGCTCGCCGGGAACGTCCGAGTACACCATGCGGATCGCCTTGCTGCCGAGCGAGCGGCGCAGGATCGCCGGCTTGCCGGCCTGCAGGGTGGGCTTGTAGACGTAGTACTCGTCCGGGTTGACCGCGCCCTGCACGACCATTTCGCCCAGGCCGAAGGACGAGGTGACGAACACCACGTCGCGGAAGCCCGATTCGGTATCCAGGGTGAACAGCACGCCGGAGGAACCCACGCCCGAGCGCACCATCAGCTGCACGCCGGCGGACAGGAACACGTCCTCATGCTTGAAGCCGTGGTGTACGCGGTAGGCGATGGCGCGGTCGTTGTACAGCGAAGCGAACACTTCCTTGACCTTGTGCACGACATCGTCGGCACCGGTGACGTTGAGGAAGGTTTCCTGCTGGCCGGCGAACGAGGCGTCGGGCAGATCTTCGGCGGTGGCCGAAGAGCGCACCGCCACGGCCACGTCGCCGCCGCCGTTCTCGGCGCTCAGCTTGGCGTACGCGGTCCGGATGTCCTGGTCCAGCTGCGGCTGCAGCGGGGCGTCGATGACCCAGCCACGGATTTCCTTGCCGGCCGCGGTCAGCGCGGTAACGTCCTCGACGTCCAGCGTGGCCAGCTTGTCGAAGATGCGCTTGGACAGATCGTTGTGCGCGATGAAGTCCTTGAAGGCTTCAGCGGTGGTGGCATAACCGCCTGGCACCGACACGCCCAGACCGGCCAGATTGCCGATCATCTCGCCCAGCGACGAATTCTTGCCGCCTACGCGGGCCAGGTCGGCCAGACGCAGTTCGTGCAACCACAGGATGTTCTCGTTCAAGCGCGATGCTCCGTTTGGCCATCGCCCGAGGCGGGCTGTAATGGCCGCGTCCGTAGGAAGAAGCCGATATGATGCCGGGCAGAGTACCGTCGGCACAAGCTTGTGCTGGCGGCCTTTTTAGGCTTCGTAGGGGGTAAAAGCGCGCATGTCGACCATCCGCCCGGTGTTCTATGTTTCCGATGGAACCGGTATCACCGCTGAAACCATTGGACATAGCCTGCTGACCCAGTTCTCCGGGTTCAGCTTCATTACCGATCGCATGTCGTTCGTCGATGACCCCGAAAAGGCCCGTGAAGCCTGTGCCCGGATCCAGGCGGCGGGGGAGCGCTACCAGGTCCGGCCGATCGTGGTGAACTCCTGCGTGGACCAGAGCCTGAGCCTGATCCTGGCCGACAGCGGGGCGCTGATGCTGGACGTGTTCGCGCCGTTCATCGAGCCGCTGGAGCGGGAACTGTCCAGCCCGCGCCTGGCCCGGGTCGGCCAAGCCCACGGCATGGTCGATTTCGACACCTACCACCGCCGCATCAATGCGATGAACTTCGCCTTGACCCACGACGACGGCATCGCGGTGAACTACGACGATGCCGACGTGATCCTGGTGGCGGTGTCGCGGGCCGGCAAGACCCCGACCTGCATCTACCTGGCCCTGCACTACGGGGTGCGCGCAGCCAACTATCCGCTGACCGATGAAGACCTGGAGAGCGACCGCCTGCCTGCGCGGCTGCGTAACTACCGGCGCAAGCTGTTCGGCCTGACCATCGACCCGGACAGGCTGCAGCAGATCCGCCAGGAGCGCCGGCCGAACTCGCGCTACGCCAATCTGGAAACCTGCCGGCGCGAAGTGGCTGCGGCCGAGACCATGTTCCGCATGGAGAGGATTCCGACCCTGAGCACCACGCACACTTCCATCGAGGAAATCTCCAGCAAGGTGCTGGGCACGCTGGGGCTGCAGCGCGAAATGTACTGATCCTCTCCCGCCGGCGCCGGCGATGCCGGGCCACGCTGGATGGCTGCGCTGCGTGCTCGCCGGGCATGGCCCGGCGCTACCCGTCGGCGCGTGGCTGGACAGGGACGATCGCGGCCGGTGGGTTGGCTGCGGCGTGAACCGCCCCCACGTTGAACCACCAACGTGTAGGATCGACCCATGGCCCGAGCCTTGCCCCGCACCGAACGCATTCCCCGCCTGAGCCGGCTGAGCTGGCTCATGGGCCTGTATGCGGAAAACTACCGGCACCTGGTGCGTCTGTTCGCACCGGCCGAGCTGGTTGCGGGCAGCTACATCTCTTCGGTGGGTGATGGTCTGGATGTGCGCCTGGACGTGATCGAGTGCCATCGCTACACCGTCGAACTGCGCCTGACCTACGACCTGGCCGACCCGGTGACCGGCGAGCCGGACCCGTCGGCCTATGTGCGCCTGTACCGCGACGCACGCCAGGCTGAAACCACCCATTGCTACGTCGGCCGCCGCTGGCAGGACACCATGGGGCTGTATCCGCCGCCGGCCGAACTGATCAGCCACCGCATGCGGATGAACACCTTCCTCGGCAAGTGGCTGGAATATCTGGCCGAGCGTGGCCATGGCGTGGCCACCCTGCGTCGCGATCCGGACGGCAGCGCGGCAGCCGATGGCGAGCGTCGCCTGTCGCTGGTGCGCTGATCGGCCATAATCCGGGGCTGACCTGCCGCCGGATGCCGCCATGCCGTATACCCCGATCGTCGCCACCCTGGGCTATGTGCTTTCGCCCGACGGGCGCCAGGTGCTGATGATCCATCGCAATACCCGCCCCGGCGACCACCATCTGGGCAAGTACAACGGCCTGGGGGGCAAGATCGAGCCGAGCGAGGACGTGGCAGCCGGCATGCGCCGCGAAATCGCAGAGGAAGCCGGCATCGCGTGTACCTCGATGCGTCTGCGCGGCACCATCAGCTGGCCGGGTTTCGGCAAGCACGGTGAGGACTGGTTCGGGTTCGTGTTCGTGATCGACGGCTTTGAAGGCAGCCCGCATGGCGGCAACCATGAGGGCACGCTGGAGTGGGTGGACCTGGACAAGCTCGACACGCTGCCGATGTGGGAGGGCGACCGCAATTTCCTGCCGCTGGTGTTCGATGCGGATCCGCGTCCATTCCACGGGGTGATGCCGTACAAGGACGGACGCATGCAGAGCTGGTCGTTCAGCCGGCTGTGAGCCGCGTCGAGGCAGTGCGGATTAATACCCGGGTGATATTGACGCCATAAAATTGCCCGGGTAATATTTCCGCATCGCCCCGGTGCCCGTGCCATGTCCAATGCTCCCCTTCCGCCGTTCAGCTGCTTCGACGGTCATCGACTTGTCGCTTCCGGTACGCCGGACGTCGCCGCGCTGGCGCTCAGGCAGCTGCGTGCCGATGCGGCCGCCGGCCCGCTGCTGGTGTTCGACAACGCCACCGGCCTGACCCGGGATTTCGACACGCGTGGCAGCGTCGCGCAGCTGCTGGTGCGTATCGCCCAGGCCTTCCCGGCATCACGCCCGGACGCCGATGTGCAGACGGCGGCCACCGATGAACCGGTGGTGGCGCGCGGGCGCGGGCGACCGAAACTGGGTGTGGTCGCGCGCGAGGTCACGCTGCTGCCGCGTCATTGGACCTGGTTGGCCGGACAGCCGGGCGGCGCCTCGGTGGCGCTGCGGCGGCTGGTGGAAGCGGCCAGCCGGGCCGGTGCCGATCTGGACCGGCAGCGCCGCAACGCCGAGCGCGCGTATCACTTCCTGCAGACCATCGGCGGCGATCTGCCCGGCTTCGAGGAAGCCACGCGTGCGCTGTTCGCGCACGACCGCGCGCGCCTGCAGGCTGTGCTGGAAAGCTGGCCTGTCGACGTACGCAGCCACGCTTTGCGTCTGGCCTTCGACGAACCTGCCGGCAGCACCGACGACTGACCTGCCGCCCCGCACATGCAAGCGGCCGCGCTGACCGCGGGCCGTTACTCCTCCCACCTGCGTCTCCTGCTGGCCCCTTGGCCGGGCAGGGCAACGCTTTGCCCATGGAATGCCCATGAATCCCCCATCACTGTCCGCAGCGCCTGTGTCGCCCCCCCTGTGGCGCGCCTATCTCGGGTTGTTGCTGCCGATGCTGTTGACCAACGCTCTGCAGCTGGCCTCCGGGACGCTCGACAACATCTACCTCGGCCACCTGCTCGGTGCACATGCGGTGGCCGCAGCGGCGGCGGTGTTTCCGATGTTCTTCCTGTTGCTGGCCCTGGCGATGGGCCTGGCCACGGGCGCCACGGTGCTGATCGGGCAGGCGTGGGGGTGCGGTGATGTGGTGCGGGTGCGGCGGGTCGCCGGAACGGCGGTCGCGCTGATGCTGGCGGTGTCGTTGCTGGTGATGGTGGTCGGCAACCTGTTCGCACCGCAGCTGCTGCAGGCGCTCGGCACACCGGCGCCGATCCTGGGTGAGGCCATCACCTACGCGCGCATCATGCTGAGCGGCGTGCCGGTGATCTTCCTGCTCTGGCTGGCAACGTCGGTCAGCCGCGCGGTGGGCGATGCGATGTCGCCGCTGCACGCGTTGCTGATCGCCACCTTGATCGGCCTGCTGTGTACACCCTTGCTGATCGTCGGTGCTGCAGGCCTGCCGAGGATGGGAGCAGCCAGCGCCGCATTCTCCGCGGTGCTGGCTTCCACGCTGGCGTTGGCCTGGCTGTCGTGGCGCTGGCGCCGACAGGGGCATCCGCTGGCACCCGACCGTAATCTGCTGCGTGCGGTGCGCGTGGATGCGGGCACGGCGCGATCAATGTTGCGGATCGGGGTGCCGTCGTCGCTGCAGATGCTCAGCCTGGCCGTTGCCGAAATCGTACTGCTGGGCTGGATCAACCGGCACGGTTACCTGGCGACCGCCGCCTATGGCGCGGTCAACCAGCTGATGAGCTGGGTGCAGCTGCCGGCGATGTCGCTGGGCATCACCGCCACTGTACTGGCTGCGCACGCGATGGGCGCAGGGCGCGTGGCGCGGCTGCCTGCGATCGCCCGCACCGGTGCGTGGCTGGGGGGCGGGCTGCTGGCTGCGGTGGTGGGGCTGGTGATGCTGTCGGCACCGTGGCTGGTCGGCCTGATCCTGGACGCACCGGACGTACGCGCGCTGGCGACAGAGCAGCTGCGCACGGTGGCCTGGGGCGTGCTGGCAATGGGCGGCGCCTCGGTGCTGGTGGGCGTGATGCGCGGCAGCGGCACGGTCGTGTGGCCGGCGCTGCTCGGAATGGCGGCCATCGTGCTGCTGGAACTGCCGCTGGCGGCCTGGCTGCATGCGCGGCATGGCCTGGCGGGACTGTGGTGGGCCTGGCCGCTGGGACTGGTGATGATGCTGGTGCTGCAGCTGTTCTGCTTCGCCGGTTGGCGGCGCCGGATTGCCCGCTGAGCGCCTGGGCGCCTGGCCGCTGCGCCCGCCGGGCATGGCCCGGCGCTATCGGGCCGGCATCCTTGAGGTAGCGCCGGGCCATCCCCGACGGAAAACGATCACTGCCGGTGCGCCAGCAGCAGATGGAAGTGCTTCTCGCGCTGCTGGCCATCGTTGCCTTCCGCGGTTTCACGGTGTGCCCGCCAGGCCGAAACACGGAAGCCCGAGATCCGCAGCGCGCGTTCCACCGCCTCCAGTTCGTGCAGGTGGAAGGTCGAGGCAAACGGCAGACCGCGCATGAAAGTGGCATCGCCGAACGCCAGGCACAGGCGGCCGCCAGGGCGCAGCACCCGCGCCAGTTCGTCCAGCACCGGCGCCAGGTTCGGCCAGAAGTAGAGGGTGTTTACGCTCAGCGCCGCGTCCACGCAGGCATCGGTGACGGGCAGGGCGTGGGCGTCGCCATGGCGCAGTTCCGCGCGATCACCCAGGCCGGTCGAGGCCAGTCGCTGGTTGCCGGCCGCAACCATGGCGGTGGACAGTTCGATACCGAGGTAGCGGCTGTTGGCCGCTTGCAGCAGCAGGGGCGCGAACGCGCCATTGCCCGGGCCGATTTCCAGCACGCTCTCGCCTGCAGCGGTCGCGAGCAGGCGGATGGCGGCCTGGTTGAGCCCGCCATTGCTGCGGTTCATCGCGTCGGCCACGTCCAGGGCGTGGTCGCCATGGGGCATCCGCAGTTGAGCGGCCAGGGTGGCTGCGTCCAGCATCGGCATCGTCCGGTGAGGGGATCAGGACGTGGCGACGGCGGGTCCGCCGCTGACCATAGCGCCAGAGAGCCGGCTTGGGAAGGGCGGAAACCCCGCCAGAAGTGATGAGCAAATGTCCACCGTCGCAGTCGGTGAGAACGGGTTGTCCACAGGGGGTGTGGATTACGCGTGGGCAACTTTGTGGATAAGCCTCGACAGGCGCCACCCCCCTAGGCTGTCAAGATGGGTGGCGAAAAATTCACCGTTGGTGACGATGCGTGAGCGACCGGTGAAGGGGGAACGCGGGCCGTGCTGTCGCCAGCGGCTGCGCTCGCGGTAACCTGTGGCCCTTGATGCCCCGTGAGACTTCATGAAACGTCACTTCTCGATGCTGCGCGAGTTCCAGCTGGCGGACTGGTTCACCCTGGCCAACGCCTTCTGCGGCACCGGCGCGGTGTTCGCCGCCATGCGCTTCCTGCAGGATGGCGAGCGTGGCTACCTGCTGTTCGGCATGGCGTTGATCCCGCTGGCCTTCATCTTCGACGCGCTGGACGGCCGCATCGCGCGCTGGCGCAAATCCAGTTCGACGCTGGGCCGCGAGCTGGATTCGCTGTCCGACGTGATCTCCTTCGGCGTGGCCCCGGCCGCGCTGGCCTATGCCTGTGGCATGCAGGGCGGGTGGGACTGGCTGGTGTTGAGCTACTTCGTCTGCTGTGGCGTCAGCCGCCTGGCCCGCTACAACGTGACTGCCGAGGCGCTGGCCGGCGACGAGGGCAAGGTGAAGTTCTTCGAGGGCACCCCGATCCCGACCAGCCTGGTGCTGGTGATCGTGCTGGCGATCGCGGCGGGTACCGACGCGATCGGCCCGGACATCTGGCTTGGCCAATGGCAGCTGGGTCCGTGGCAGTTGCATCCGATGGTGCTGCTGTTCGCTCTGTCCGGGTCGCTGATGATCAGCAAGACCCTGCGTATTCCCAAGCCATGACGGCATCCTGCGGAGGCCTGCGATGACCAGTTCGGCCCATGACGCCGGCAGCAGCGATTTCGAGGCTCTGGCCCGGCAGTATTTCGGGGCCTGGGGCGATGCCCTGCGCCATGCCTCCGCCGCCGGTGCGCCGGGCAGCGGCGATGCCGGCAGCTGGCAGCGCCTGTTTGACGGCTGGAGCCAGATGCTGCCCGAGCAGGGGCCGGGTGCGCCGGAGGACGCGGTGCGCCGGTTCCGCGAGCAGGCGGGCAGCTGGTACGGCACGATGCAGGAGGTCGCCAGCCGCTTCGCCGGTCGCGATGCCAGCAGCGCAGAAGTGGCACAGGCCTGGCGTGAGGCAGTGCAGGGCCAGGGGGATGGCCTGCTGCAATGGATGCTGCAGGGCGCGCGCGGCAGCACCCAGGCCGGCGGTTCGTTGCCGGAGTTCGCCAACTGGCTGCAGCAATGGCAGCTGCAGGCGGGCCCGTGGCTGCAGAGCCCCGCCTTCGGTCCCGGCCGTGAACACCAGGCGCGCTGGCAGGCCCTGCTGCGCGCGCAGGAGGATTACCAGCAGCAGTCACGCGCCTATGTCGAACAGATCCGGCAGGCGCTGGACGAGGCCTTCGAGCTGTTCGAGCAGCGGCTGGCCCAGCATGAGCAGCCCGGCAGCCAGTTGACCAGCGCGCGGGCGATGTTCGACCTGTGGATCGAGGCGGCCGAAGAGGCTTACGCCAAGGTGGCCCTGTCCGAGCCGTTCCAGCAGGTCTATGCGGACCTCGGCAACGCACAGATGCGCCTGCGCGCTGGGCTGCAGCGCGAAGTGGAGCAGGTAAGCGAGCGGATCGGCCTGCCGACCCGTTCCGAAATGGATGCCGCGCACCGTCGCATTGCCGAGCTGGAGCGCAGCCTGCGTCGCCTGCAGGCGCAGGTGACGGTGCTGGCGGGTACGGCGACGGTGGATCCGGCCGCGCAGCCGGCCCCGGCCAGGGTGAAGCCTGGCACTCGCAGGGCGGCCGCGAAGAAGGCGGCGCCAACGCCGAAGGCGGCAGTCAAGAAGGCTGCAGTCAAGAAGGCTGCTGCAAAGCGTGCGCCAGCCAGGAAGGCGACATCCCGTACTTCCTCGCGGAAAACATGACCGATGAAGGGACCTCTGGGCTTCAATGCCGATGACCTGATGCAGGAGACCCTGGCCATGCAGCGCAAGCTGATGGAAGGGCTGAAGCTGCTGCCGCAGGTGGAAGATGTCGATTACGGGGTGACCGCCCGCGAGGAAGTCTGGCGTGATGGCAAGGTGGTGCTCTATCGCTTCGTCGGCGAACAGGCACCGACCCGGCGGACGCCGCTGCTGATCGTCTACGCACTGGTCAACCGCCCCTACATGGTTGACCTGCAGGCCGATCGCTCGCTGGTGCAGAAGCTGCTGGCACTGGGGCAGGACGTGTACGTGCTGGACTGGGGCTACCCGGATCGATCCGAACGGTTCCAGACGCTGGAGGACTACCTGCTGCGCTACATCGAGGGCGCGGTGGATGCCCTGCGCGCGCGCAGCGGCGGCCCGGTGGACCTGCTCGGCATCTGCCAGGGCGGTGTGTTCGCGCTGTGCTATGCGGCGCTGCGCCGGCAGAAGCTGGGCAAGCTGATCACCATGGTGACGCCCGTTGATTTCCACACCGCCGACAACATGCTCTCGCACTGGGCGCGGCAGGTGGATGTGGACCTGCTGGTGGACACGCTGGGCAACATCCCGGCCGACCTGATGAATGCCAGTTACCTGATGCTCAAGCCGTTCCGCCTGAACGTGCAGAAGTACGTGGGCCTGCTGGACATCCTCGATGACAAGGCCGCGCTGGAGGATTTCCTGCGCATGGAGAAATGGATCTTCGATTCGCCGGATCTGGCGGGCGAGGCGTTCCGCGACTTCATCAAGCAGTTCTACCAGGACAACGCGCTGGTGAACGGTACGGTGCGGATCGGCGAGGAAGCTGTGGATCTGTCGCAGGTGACCCTGCCCGTGCTGAACATCTATGCCGAGCAAGACCATCTGGTGCCACCGGATGCGTCGCGCGCGATGCGGGGGCGCCTGGGCACGGAGGACTACACCGAGTCCAGTTTCCGCGGGGGGCATATTGGAATCTACGTGTCCGGACGGGCGCAGCGCGAAGTGCCAGCTACGATTGATGGCTGGTTGAAGGCCCGGGACGGGAAGGGCTAGTCTCAGGCGCTCTGGACGGGCTGGAGCCAAGGATGCTGTCGCACAAATCACTGCTGGTTGCAGCGCTGCTGCTGACCCCTGCATGGGCCCCTGCGGCCCCGGGCCCTGTAGCGCGCGGCGAAATCGCGCAGCTGATCTCCAGCCTGGACGGCTCCCAGTGCCGTTTCCAGCGCAACGGCCGCTGGTACGACGGCAGCAGTGCGCGCGCGCACCTGCAGCGCAAATACGACTACCTGCTGAAGAAGGACCTGGTGGACAGCGCCGAGCAGTTCATCGAACGCGCGGCCACCCAGAGCAGCATGAGCGGCAAGGCCTACCGCATCCAGTGCCCCGGGCAACCGGAGCAGGCGTCGGCCGCATGGTTCAGCGCCCGGCTGCAGGCGCTGCGCCAACGCACGCCGTAGACAGGGGGGCGGTGTAGAGTCGAGTCCTGTTCGACTGCTTTATGCACTGCCAGGAGGATCCGCCATGAGTACCACGCCCCGCACGTTGTCGCGCTCGCTGAACGACCGGATGATCGCCGGGGTGATGGGCGGCATCGCGCATCGCTTCGGCTGGAATTCCACGCTGCTGCGGGTGGTCTTCGTACTGGTGTCGCTGGCATCGGCGGCATTCCCCGGCATCCTGGTCTATCTGATCCTGTGGCTGCTGATTCCCAACGAGGCCGATTGAACCGTCCTGCCATGGTCCGGCCGATCTGGCTGCGTGCCTTGCAGGTGCTGGGTGCAGCCTGGACCGTCCCCAATTCGCTGATCGGCCTGGTCGGAGGCCTGGCCGGGCTGCTGGGCGGTGCGACGGTGCGCTGGAGCGGTCGTGAGTGCGCGCTGGTGTTCGATCACTGGCCGTGGGGGCCCGGCGGCGCGATCACGCTGGGCAACGTGATCCTGCATACCGGCCATGATATGGCCATGCCGTGCCGGACCTATGCGCATCAGGCGGGGTGGGGGGCGGAGCCGCTGATCCGGCTGGACGACCATGAGCGCGCGCACGTCTACCAGTACCTGGTGCTGGGGCCGCTGTACCTGCCGGTGTACCTGCTGTGCGGCGGGGTGAGTGCGCGCAACCCGTTCGAGCGGGCGGCGGATCATTACGCCCGGTTCGGGCACGGCTGGTGGCCGTAGTCTGCAGCCAACGGCACAGCCCCTCGTGGGCGGCAATGGACGCCGTGAACCGTTCCCTGGGGGCTTGGCCGCGGCATCCATGCCGCGGACACCCCCGCGACCCCAACCCGACCGCCCTCTGATAGAGGGCTGTGGCCTGCACCACCCACGGAAAAGAAGAAAGAACAGCAGAAGCCGGTCGCCCGCTGCACGTGCTCGTGTAGAGCCGAGCCTGCGCTCGGCTTCGTGGACTGACCTGAAAGCAGCCGAGCGTGGGCTCGGCTCTACAAAATGCAGCCGGCCAGGCTGCTTTTGCTTTCGATCTTCTTTTTCTTTTCCGTGGGTGAACGTGCCCGAAGAACTGTCAGGGGCCGGGCGGGGTGGGTTCGCGGGACCGTTGGCGCCATGGATGGCGCCATCGAGCCCCCAGGGACGGGTTTACGGCGT
>NZ_JADCQA010000014.1:0-134050 GCF_014947095.1 Stenotrophomonas sp. B2
CGATCCCATCCCGAACTCGGAAGTGAAACGCAGCTGCGCCGATGGTAGTGTGGCTCAAGCCATGCGAGAGTAGGTCATCGCCAGGGTTTATACCCAAAACCCCGCTGCTCACGCAGCGGGGTTTTTCTTTATGCGTTTCAGCAGCCGATGTTTCAGCCGGCGCTGCCGTGTCCCAGGAACGGCTGGATCACTGCCGCGATCTGGGCGGGCGCTTCCATATGCAGGTGATGGTTGCCCGGAAACACGGCCAGGCGCCCGTCGCGCAGGTGCTGCAGTCGCTCGCTGCGCATCGGCTCGGGATAGTACGACTGCGCGGGAGTCGCGTAGATCACCTGCGTAGGGCAGGCGATGGCCTGCAGCAGGTTGTCGATCTGGCCCTCGCTGAGCCGGATGGCGGTGGGCAGCATCAGGCGCGGATCGCTGCACCAGCGATAGCCGCCCTCCACAGGCTCGACCCCGCGCTCGACCAGCAGGCGCGCGCAGCCTTCGCTGAGCTGGTTGGTCATCATCCGCGCGCGGATTGGCGCGGCAAGATCGGGGAAGACCCTAAGCTGCTTGCGCGATAGCGCGCGCGTGGCAGTCACATGCTCACGCAGCCGATGCGCGGTGTCCTCTTCCGGTCCCCGCAGGCCACCCAGCGCTTCGATGGCGACCAGGCGTTCAATGCGGTCACTGACCGCCGCCGTCAGGCTGGCGATGCCCGCACCCATCGAATGGCCAAGCAGGCTGAAGCGCTCCCAGCCCAGCGCGTCGGCCACGTCAAGGACGTGGCAGATCGCGGCAGCGGTGGTGTAGCTGGCGCCGGCCGGGAGATGGGCGCTGTGGCCATGGCCAGGCAGGTCGATGGCCACCAGATCCAGATGGGGCAGATGCGGCGCGAGTGGCACGAAGCTGGCGGCGTTATCCAACCACCCATGCAGGGCCAGCACACGCGGGCCCTCCCCGTGATTGCGCAGGCCGGCCACGCGCGCGCCGCCGACCTCGAGTTCGAACCCCTGCAGGCTCATGCCAGCGAGGCCACGGCCAGCCGTGCCAAGGCACGCGCGTGCTCGGATCCATCGTTGAGGCAGGGGATGTAACGCATCCGTGCGCCGCGTTCGGCGAGGGTTTCAGTGAATCCCATCTCGACTTCTTCCAGCGTTTCCAGGCAGTCGGTGGCAAAGCCGGGACAGACCACGTCGATCTGCTTCACGCCGGCCTCGGCCAGCGCCCACAGGCTGGGTTCGGCATACGGCTGCAACCAGCGCTCGCGCCCGAAACGCGACTGGTAGCCGAGCTGCCACTCGCTCCGTTCCAGGCCCAGCGCATTGGCGATCGCCTGCGCACTGGCTTCGCAGCGCTGCGGATAGGGATCACCGCCATCGGCCAGGCGCTGTGGAATGCCGTGGAAGGAGAACATCAACATCTGGCCACGGCCATGCGCCTGCCAGTAGCGCTGGATGGAGGCTGCCACGGCTGCGACCCAGTCCGGGTCGACCGAGTAGTCCTGTACCAGGCTGACCGTGATGCCCGGATTCCTGCGCTGCCAGGCATCGACACGATCCTCCACCGATGCGGTGGTGGTGGTCGAGTACTGGGGATAGAGCGGCAGCACGACGATGCGCCGCACGCCTTCCGCCGCCAGCCGGTCCAGTTCTGCGGTCAATGCGGGTTCGCCGTAGCGCATCGCATGGCGCACGCGCAGGGTCGGCAGCAGTGCCTGCATGGCCTGCGCCAGCCGCCGGGTATGGACCATCAGCGGCGAGCCCTCGGGCAGCCAGACCTGGGCGTACTTGGCGGCCGAGCGGCCGCTGCGCAATGGCAGGATCAGGCCGCGCAGCAGCGGCTGCCACAGCAGCGCCGGAATCGAGACCACGCGCGGGTCGGACAGGAACTCGGCCAGGTAACGGCGTACGGCGGGGGCCGTCGGCGTCTCGGGCGTGCCTAGGTTGACCGCCAGCACGGCGGTATCGGGTGCGTCGAGCATGGGGCTCATTGTCGCCGATCTGCCGGTGTATCGGGATGCAGGATCTGCATCGCAGGCATAGTCATCTGCGATGGGGGACCGTTGACGCTCATTGCCGATTCATCGCAACACCACTAATTTCAGTCACTTGCTATATCTTCCTATGGACTGACTTCTGGAGCCTGCCATGCGTCGCCCGATCCAAGCCCTGCTGATCGCCGCCAGCCTGCTGTCCAGCCAGGCCATGGCCGGGCCACAGGAAGACCAGCGCGCCCGCAACGCGGTGCGTGTGCTGGCTGAAATCCAGGAAATCCCTGAACAGGGGATTCCCGACAAATTGCTCGACGAAGGCCGCGCGGTCATCGTCATTCCCGACACGATCAAGGCAGGCCTGGTCATTGGTGGCCGCCGTGGCCATGGCCTGATGTCGGTCCGCATGCCGAACGGCGCCTGGTCCAACCCGGTCTTCGTCAAGCTCACCGGCGGCAGCATTGGCTTCCAGGCCGGCGTGCAGTCGTCGGACGTGGTGCTGGTGTTCCGCAACGACCGCAGTCTGGACAACCTGGTCAACGGCAAGTTCACCCTGGGCGCCGATGCCGGTGTGGCGGCCGGTCCGGTCGGCCGCAATGCGGCCGCGGCCACCGACGGCCAGCTCAAGGCCGAAATCTGGTCGTGGTCGCGTGCGCGTGGCCTGTTCGCCGGCGTCGCCCTGGACGGTGCGGTGCTGCAGATCGACGATGCCGCCAACCTTGACGCCTATGGCAGCAACACCACGCCGCGGATGATCTTCGAGGGCCGGGCAGCAGGTGCGCCGTCGATGGATGTGGTCGCCTTCCGCGATCGCCTGGAGGAGGCGACCCATGCCGCGCGCAACAACCGCAGCGGCAATGGTGGCACGGCCTCGCGCCCGGCTCCGGCGCCGACGGTCGCACCCCCGCCTGTTCAGGCACCCCCGGCGGTCCCGGCGGAAGCCACCACCGCGCCCCTGCAGAACGTGCCGCAGAACCCGCCGCCACAGCAGCAAGGCTTCCAGCCGGTCAATGAAGGCGAAATCCGCACGGAGACGCTGGGCGGGAACTGACTTTCGTCACGCGCGCCGGCTAACGGCCGGTGCGCTATGCTCGACAGCCTGATCACTAACGTAACGAGCGTCTTTATGGGCAGTTTCAGCATCTGGCATTGGTTGGTCGTGCTGGCCATCGTCCTGCTGGTGTTCGGCACCAAGCGTCTGACCAGCGGCGCCAAGGACCTCGGTTCGGCGGTCAAGGAATTCAAGAAGGGCATGCGCGACGAGGACAAGCCGAACGCGCAGCTGGGCGATGAGACGCGCAGCCAGGACGCCTCGCGCACCGCGCAGGACGAGCACGACCGCAACGCACGCTGATCCGGAGCGGTCGCGGTGTTTGATATCGGCTTCAGCGAACTGCTGGTCATTGCGGTGGTCGCCCTGGTGGTGCTCGGTCCCGAGCGTCTGCCCAAGGCGGCCCGTTTTGCCGGCCTGTGGGTCCGTCGTGCCCGCAATCAGTGGGACTCGGTGAAACAGGAACTGGAGCGCGAACTGCAGGCCGAAGAGATCAAGCGGCAGATGCAGGACGTGCGGCAGGGCATGCAGGACACCGAGAACCAGTTGCGTGCCAGCGGCGAGGCGATCCGGCGCGAAGCCGCGCAGGCACAGCAGCAGGGTGATGCGCTGGCGCAGGAGACGCGGGCACCGGCGCCGGCGGACCTGCCGCCGCATGTCAGCCAGGCACAGCAGGCTGCACCTCCCACGTCCATGGGCGACGGCACTGCGGCCGATGCCGGCGGGGCGTCCGCTGCATCCGCAGCGGATGTAGACGACACCCGTCCGGTGCCAGCGTCGCAGAGCGAGGAGCGCGGCCGATGAGCGAACAGGATTTCGGCGAGAGCTCGCTGGTTGAACATCTGGTGGAACTCCGCGGCCGCCTGGTGCGTGCGCTGCTGGGCCTGGGCGTGGTGCTGCTGGCACTGCTGCCGTTTACCCAGAAGCTGTACAACGCGCTGGCCGAGCCGCTGGTCTCGCAGCTGCCGAACGGCCAGACGATGATCGCCACCAACCCGGCCGGCGCCTTCTTCGCTCCGTTGAAGCTGACCTTCTTCGTCGCGCTGTTCGTGGCGGTGCCGTGGCTGCTGTACCAGCTGTGGGCCTTCGTCGCGCCGGGACTGTATGCCCGCGAAAAGCGTCTGGCGGTGCCGCTGCTGGTGTCGTCGGTGCTGCTGTTCTACACCGGTTGCGCCTTCGCGTACTTCCTGGTGTTGCCGGCGGTGTTCCACTTCCTCACCACCTTCAGCCCCGATGTGATCGCGATCACTCCGGATGCCAACGCCTACCTGGATTTCGTGCTGGCGATCTTCTTCGCCTTCGGTGGCAGCTTCGAGCTGCCGGTGGCGATGGTGATCCTGGTACTGCTGGGATGGGTGACGCCGCAGCAGTTCAAGGAGGGCCGTGGCTACGCGATCGTGGGCATCTTCGTGGTGGCGGCCGTGCTGACGCCGCCGGACGTGGTCTCGCAGCTGATGCTGGCGATCCCGATGTGCCTGCTGTACGAACTGGGCATCCATGCCGCGCGATGGCTGGTGCCGTCCTCGGTGGTGAAGAAGCCCGCCGCGTGATGCGGCAGCGCCGGGCATGGCCCGGCGCTACCGTTGGGCGTGCTCAGGCGTGGAAGACGTCGTTCGCCGGCGGCGTGGCCGGAACCGGCGGAGCGCCACGGCTGCCACGGTGCACGAACATCTGCTTCCAGGCGGCATACACCGCGCCGACGTACAGCGGCATCACCACGGTGGTCAGCAGCAGCTGTGCGATGAACACGGCCACCATCTGCCCCCCCAGCAGCATCGCGATCTGGATCACGATCACGAACAGGATGTAGCCGCAGAAGGCGGCGATCACGCCGAGCACAGCGAACACCGCCATCGCCGCGATGTTCTCGATGCAGCCCTGCAGGCTCAGGCGCAGCGCGTGCATGCCGCTCTGCTTGTCGAACACCACCAGCGCTGGCTGGGTGAACATCGCCAGGGTCAGGGCGATGGCGGTCACGAACACCAGCAGCATCCACAGTGCGATGCGCGTGGCTGGCAGCTGGGCGACCAGTTCGGCGGCGGCTTCGGGGCTGACCTGCTGGTTGCTGCGGGCGATCTCTTCCATCCGTGCCATGACGTCGCTGAAGGCGGCGAAGCCTTCGCGACCGATCATCAGGTACAGCAGCACGCCCAGCAGCAGGACCACCAGCACCTGGATCGCCAGCGGCACCAGCAGGTGGCTGACGCGGTGGTCACGGATCGGCTGCAGCAGGTGGGTGACCAGACCGGGCCGGCCGTCGTCGATCTCGCCCATGGCGTACAGCATGCCGCCGAACATGATCGGCGAGACGGCCAGGGTCATCAGCTGCACGGCCAGACCGAGCGCGCCGGGCACCAGGGTGGACAGCAGGGTGACCACCCAGCTGACCAGCATCCAGGTCAGGCCGATCCGCGCCAGCTGCAGCGGTGCACGCCGGTACAGGGAGAACGTATCCAGCAACCACTGGGCGCCCGCCGAGGCCGGCAGCTTGCGAATCTCTTTCATGGACATCCGGAGAGGACAGAAGGGGAGCGGGCAGTACCCGCGCCGCCGATTATCCCTGTTTTGCCGCCGGCTGGGCTGAAGACTGCCGTGCCTGGCGGACGAAACGGCGCAGCAGCTGCCGGGCCAGGGGGGCGGCGCTGACCGCGCGCTCGATGCTGCGGGCGCAGCCACCATGGCGGCCGATGCAGTCGGCCCGCGCACGCACGTAGCCGCGCATGTGGTGGGTGGCGAACTCGGGATGGAACTGCACGCCCCACGCCTGCCGGCCCCAGCGGAAGGCATGGCAGCCATCCTGCGGCGAGCGTGCCAGCACGGCGGCCCCCTCGGGGGCACGCAGTACGGTCTGCAGATGGGTCGCGTGCGCCGCGAAATGCTGCGGCAGCCCTTGGAACAGGGGGTCCTGTGCTGCCTGCGGCTGCAGCTCCAGTTCAATGGTGCCCGACTCGCGTCCGGCCGGGTTGTAGGCCACTTCGCCGCCCAGCGCATGCGCCAGCAGCTGGTGCCCGTAGCAGATGCCGAACACCGGCACGTCATCGTGGGCGGCCTGCCGCAGCCACGCCGCGCTGCGCTCGCTCCAGTCGGCGTGGTCGGTGACGAAAGCGGCCGAGCCGGTCACCATCACCCCGGCGAACGCGCGCGGGTCGGGCAGGACGCCGCCGTGTTCGACATCGACCACCACCGTCTCGTGTTCTTCCAGGCCGGCGGCGACGCGGATCCAGTGCGGGAAACGCCCATAACGACGCAGCGAGGGCACTGGACGGCCGGTTTCAAGAATCAGGAAGGGCGCTGGGTTCATCCGGGGGCGGCAGGACAGACAGGACTTCCTCGATTGTAGTCAGCCCCTGCGCCACCTTTTCAAGCCCCGCCTGGCGCAGGGTTCGCAGGCCCTCGGCACGGGCGGCACGGCTGAAACCGGCCAGATCCATGTCGGCGCGGATCTGCGCGCGAAGCCGCGAACCCAATGGCAGCAACTCATACAGGCCGATGCGGCCGAGGAAACCGGTGCGCCGGCACTCCAGGCAACCGACCGGCCGACAGGGCGTGGCGGCATCTGGATATGCGGCATGGCTATCAGCCAGTACCGCCCAATCGGCGGCACCGAGCGTATGCGGCTGCTTGCAGTGCGGGCACAGGGTGCGCACCAGGCGCTGGGCGAGGATGCCGTTGACGGTGGAGGCCAGCAGGTAATGCGGCACGCCCAGGTCGAGCAGGCGGGTGATGGCCGAGGGGGCGTCGTTGGTGTGCAGGGTGGACAGCACCAGATGGCCCGTCAGCGACGCCTGTACCGCCATCTGCGCGGTTTCCAGGTCGCGGATCTCGCCGATCATGATGATGTCCGGATCCTGCCGCAGCAGGGTACGTACGCCGCTGGCGAAGTCCAGGTCGATGTTGGTCTGCACCTGCATCTGGTTGAACTCCGGCGCGATCATCTCGATCGGATCCTCCACCGTGCACACGTTCACGTCCGGGGTGGCCAGGCGCTTGAGCGTGGAGTACAGGGTGGTGGTCTTGCCGGAGCCGGTCGGGCCGGTCACCAGCACGATGCCGTGCGGACGCTCGACCAGGGCGTTCCAGCCGGCAGCCTCCTGCGGGCTGAAACCCAGCTGGTCGATGCTCTTGAACGCCGCATCCGGGTCGAAGATGCGCATCACGCACTTCTCGCCGAACGCTGTGGGCATGGTCGACAGGCGCATTTCCACCTCGCGCCCACCCGGTGACCGGGTCTTGATGCGGCCATCCTGCGGCCGGCGACGCTCGGCCAGGTCCATGCGGCCCAGCACCTTGATGCGGCTGACCACGGCGGTCATCACCGCCGGTGGCACCTCGAACACCTTGTGCAGCACGCCATCGATGCGGAACCGCATGCGGCCCATCTCGCGGCGCGGTTCCAGGTGGATGTCCGACGCACGCTGCTCATAGGCGTACTGCAGCAGCCAGTCGACGATGTGCACGATGTGCTGGTCGTCGGCATTGACGTCGCCGGTGCGGCCGAGCTCGACCAGCTGCTCGAAGCTGGGCAGGGCGGTGTTCACCTCGCCGCGCACGTCGCCGCGCGCGCCACGCACCGAGCGCGTGACGCCGTAGAACTCCATGGTGTAGCGGTGCAGGTCCAGCGGATTGACCACGGCCAGCTCGATGCGGCGGCGGGTCAGGTGCTGCAGGTCGCGGCGCCATTCCTGTACCAGCGGTTCGCTGGTGGCCACCAGCACGCGTTCGGCGTCCACCGCCAGTGGCAGGAAGCGATGGCGGCGCGCATAGGCGTGCGAAACCAGGGCCGTGACCGCCGCCACATCGACGCGGGTCGGGTCGATGCGCAGGTAGCGGGTGCCGGTGCGCCGCGCCAGCCACTCGGTGAGGCGTTCCAGGGTCAGTTCGCCGCCGTCGCTGGCGGCAAGCTTGAGGTTGGACAGCAGTACCAGCGGATGGACTTCACTGGCGTTGCGGGCGCCCTGCGCGGAAAACCGCACGCGCTCGCGGTCCTGCCCGGCCACCAGGCCATCGGCCAGCAGTGCGGCCGAGACCTGTTCAAACAGCAGGCGGCCCCACGGCAGCGGTACCGCGCCGGGCTCGCCGGGCGTGCCCGCCGGCAGCCGATGTTCCATCTGCCTGCTCCTCCCGGGTACGGAATGCCCCGCAGGTCGGCCGTTATACTAGCGCACCCCCTTGCCGGCCAAGAATCGTCCGCATGTCCGCGACCCCGACCGTTCCGATCACCTTCCAGGGCCTGATCCAGACCCTGAACCAGTTCTGGGCCCAGCAGGGCTGCGTGCTCATCCAGCCGCTCGACCTGGAGGTGGGCGCCGGTACGTTCCACCCGGCGACCTTCCTGCGTGCGATCGGTCCGGAAGGCTGGAACGCGGCCTACGTGCAGCCCTCGCGCCGTCCCACCGACGGCCGTTACGGCGAGAACCCGAACCGCCTGCAGCGCTATTACCAGTACCAGGTGGCGATGAAGCCGGCGCCGGACAACATCCAGCAGCTGTACCTGGATTCGCTGCAGGCGCTGGGCATCGACCCGCTGGTGCACGACCTGCGCTTCGTCGAGGACAACTGGGAGTCGCCGACCCTGGGTGCCTGGGGCCTGGGCTGGGAGGTCTGGCTCAACGGCATGGAAGTGACCCAGTTCACCTACTTCCAGCAGGCCGGTGGCCTGGAGTGCCGCCCGGTGCTGGGCGAGATCACCTACGGTCTCGAGCGCCTGTGCATGTACCTGCAGAACTGCGACAACGTCTACGACCTGGTGTGGACCTACGGGCCGGACGGACAGCCGGTGACCTACGGTGACGTCTATCACCAGAACGAGGTGGAGCAGAGCACCTACAACTTCGAGCATGCCGACGTGGAAGAAATGTTCCACCGCTTCGACGCCTGCGAGCGCGAGGCGCAGAAGCTGGTCGAAGTGGGCCTGCCGCTGCCGGCCTACGAGCAGGTGATGAAGGCCAGCCACACGTTCAACCTGCTGGATGCGCGCCGCGCCATCAGCGTGACCGAACGCCAACGCTACATCCTGCGCGTGCGTGCGCTGGCCCAGGCGGTGGCCCGGGCCTATTACGAGCAGCGCGAGAAGCTGGGCTTCCCGGGCGCGAAGAAAGCCTGACGGCCGCTCTCCACCCTGCTTTTCATCACACCCCGGGGCGCCGGACGCGTTGCGCGCTGCGCCCCCCACCACAGGATCGAACCGATGAGCCAATTGTCCCCCCTGCTGATCGAACTGGGCACCGAGGAGTTGCCGGTCAAGGCGCTGCCGGGCCTGGCCCAGGCGTTTTTCGACGGTGTTGTCGAAGGCCTGCGCAAGCGCGGCATTGCCCTGGACACGGGCGATGCACGTCCGCTGTCCACCCCGCGCCGGTTGGCCGTGCTGCTGCCGGGCGTCGGCCTGGAACAGCCGGAGCAGCACAGCGAAGTGCTGGGCCCGTACCTGAACATCGCGCTGGATGCCGAAGGCCAGCCGACCAAGGCATTGCAGGGCTTCGCCGCCAAGGCCGGCATCGACTGGACCGCGCTGGAGAAGACCACCGACAACAAGGGTGAGCGTTTCGTGCATCGCGCGGTGACGCCGGGCGCGAGCACCGCCGATCTGCTGCCCGAGATCCTGCGCGAGGCCATCGCCGCCATGCCGATCCCCAAGCCGATGCGCTGGGGCGACCACCCGTGGGGCTTCGCGCGGCCGGTGCATTGGCTGGTGCTGCTGCACGGCAAGGACGTGGTCGCGGCCGAGTTGTTCGGCCTCAAGGCCGACCGCATGAGCCGTGGCCATCGCTTCCACCATGACAAGACCGTGTGGCTGACCCAGCCGCAGGACTACGTCGAATCGCTGCGCGCGGCCCATGTGCTGGTCGACCCGGCCGAGCGCCGCGCGCGCATCGTCGCCGAGGTCGAAGCCGCCGCCGGCAAGGCTGGCGGCAGTGCGCGCATCACCGAGGACAACCTTGAGCAGGTGGTGAACCTGGTCGAGTGGCCCTCGGCAGTGCTGTGCAGCTTCGAGCGCGCCTTCCTGGCCGTGCCGCAGGAAGCGTTGATCGAAACGATGGAGATCAACCAGAAGTTCTTCCCGGTGCTGGATGACGCGGGCACGCTGACCGAGCAGTTCATCGGCATCGCCAACATCGAGTCGAAGGATGTGGCCGAAGTGGCCAAGGGCTACGAACGCGTGATCCGCCCGCGCTTCGCCGATGCCAAGTTCTTCTTCGATGAAGACCTGAAGCAGGGGCTGGCCGCGATGGGCGAGGGCCTGAAGACCGTGACCTACCAGGCCAAGCTGGGCAGCGTGGCGGACAAGGTCGCGCGCGTGGCGGCGCTGGCCGAAGCGGTTGCCGTGCAGGTGGGTGCCGATCCGGTGCAGGCCCGCCGCAGCGCGGAGCTGGCCAAGAACGACCTGCAGTCGCGCATGGTCAACGAGTTCCCGGAACTGCAGGGCATCGCCGGCCGCCATTACGCGGTGGCGGGCGGAGAATCGCCGGACGTGGCGCTGGCCCTCGACGAGGCGTACCAGCCGCGCTTCGGTGGCGATGACATCGCGCTGTCGCCGCTGGGCAAGGTGCTGGCCATCGCCGAGCGTGTGGACACACTGGCAGGCGGGTTCGCGGCGGGCCTGAAGCCGACCGGCAACAAGGATCCCTTTGCCCTGCGCCGCAACGCACTGGGCCTGGCCCGTACGATCATCGAGAGTGGCTTCGAGCTGGACCTGCGCGCGCTGCTGGCCAGCGCCAACCAGGGCCTGGCTGCGCGTGGCGTGCAGGCCGATGTGGGTGAGCTGTACGACTTCATCCTGGATCGCCTGAAGGGCTATTACGCCGACAAGGGCGTGCCGGCCACCCACTTCAACGCGGTCGCCGAACTGAAGCCGGCGTCGCTGTACGACTTCGATCGCCGCCTCGACGCGATCGGCACGTTTGCAGCGCTGCCCGAGGCCGAGGCCCTGGCCGCCGCGAACAAGCGCATCCGCAACATCCTCCGTAAGGCTGAAGGCGACATTCCGGGCCAGATCGACCCGTCGCTGCTGCAGGAGGAGGCCGAGCGCGCGCTGGCCGAAGCCGTCACCGCCGCCATCGACGACACGGGCGCCAGCCTGCATCAGAAGGACTACGTGGCCGTGCTGGCCCGCCTGGCCCGCCTGCGCCCGCAGGTCGATGCATTCTTCGATGGTGTGATGGTCAATGCCGAAGACCCCGCACTGCGCGGCAATCGCCTGGCGCTGCTGACCCTGCTGGGCGAGCGACTGGGCAAGGTCGCCGCGATCGAGCATCTGTCGAGCTGAGTGGTCGTGCCGGGGCGCGCCCGGCGAGTGCGCGGTGTGGTACCGGAAGGAGCCACCGGGCATGGCCCGGCGTTACCGACATCATGCGGATGATGTCGGTAACGCGTATTTTGACCGCCACTTAACAACCGATGCCTGAAGGCGTGATGCATTTCGCATCGTCACGTTGGGTCGGTATGCTGTGCCGCATGCAGCCAAAGAAATACGCCCTGCCGCTGATGGTCCTGTCGCTGGTCGCCACCCCCGTGGCCCACGCGCGCGGCACCATCGACAAGGTGGACATCAAGGGATTGGACAAGGGCGACGACGCCGCGATCATCGAGAACATCCAGGAATCGCTCACGCTGTACGACACGATCGGCAAGGAGCAGGGTGAATCGCGGCTGGAGTACCTGCTGTCACAGGCCGAGCGGCAGACCCGGCAGGCGTTGGAGCCGTTCGGGTACTACAACCCGGTGATCACGGTGGAGGCGCCGCGCCAGGACGAGCATGTGCAGGTGCTGATCCACGTCGACAAGGGCACGCCGGTGACGGTGCGGCGCGAGCACATCGACATCACCGGCCCGGCCATGTACGACCAGTACCTGCAGGATGACCTGACCGCCTTCAAGCCGCGCAAGGGCCAGCGTTTCGAACATACCCAGTACGAAGCCAGCAAGATCACCATCACCCGCCGCCTGGCCGAGCGTGGCTACTTCGATGCCGATTACACCCAGCGCCAGGTACAGATCACCCGTGCCGACAACGCCGCGGACATCGACCTGACCTGGGACAGCGGCCGCCGCTACAACATGGGCCCGGTCCGGTTCGAGCAGGATTACTTCGTCGACAAGCTGTTCGATCCGCTGGTGTACTGGGAACAGGGCAGCTATTACCACGAAGGCAAGCTGGACCGGCTGCGCGAGTCGCTGACCAAGCTCGACTACTTCAGCGTGATCGACATCCAGCCGCGGCCGGACCAGGCCGACGACAATGGTGAGGTGCCGGTCGACGTCAAGCTGACCCGTGCCAAGCGCACGATCTACACCGCGGGCCTGAGCTACGGCAGCGAGAGTGGTCCCGGTGTACGCGGCGGTGTCGAGCGGCGGTTCCTCAACAACCGCGGCCACAAGATGAACACCCAGCTGGACTATGCGCAGAAGCGCAAGAGCCTGGTGACCAGCTACCGGATTCCCGCGTTCGCCTGGCTTGATGGCTGGTATACCTTCGCCGCCAGCGCCTACGACGAGCAGACCGACTACATCGACCTGCGCAACTTCAAGCTGATCGCCAGCCGCAGCGGCGAGATCAACGAATACTGGACCGCGATCGCGTCGGTCAACGCGCTGCGCGAGCGCTGGCGCTATGCATCGGGTACCGAGTTCACCGACGCGGTCTACAACACCTCCACGCTGGTCTATCCGCAGCTGGTGGCCGACTACGTCAATGTTGATGACGAGATGTTCCCGCGCAAAGGCATCAGCGGCACGGCCACCGTGCGCGCGGGCGTTGAAGGCGCCGGCTCCGATACCAGCTTCGTGCAGGCCAATGCCGTGCTTCGCTGGTACGTTCCGGTGGGCGAAAGCAACCGCCTGATCCTGCGTGGCGAGGGGGGCACCACCTGGACCAGCGATCTGGTGGCGATGCCACCCAGCCTGCGCTACTTCGCTGGCGGTGACCGCAGCATCCGTGGCTATGCCTACCGCGAGGTGGGCCCGCGCACGCCCGCGCCGGACAAGTACGCGCTGGGTGCCAAGAACCTGGTGATCGGCTCGGCCGAGTACGAGCACTACTTCAACGGTGGCCCCTGGGGTGCGGCGGTATTCGTCGATACCGGCAGTGCCTTCGACAACACCATCGACCTGCATACCGGTGTGGGCTTCGGCGTGCGCTGGAAGTCGCCGGTGGGCCCGGTGCGCATCGACGTGGCCCACGGCCTGAACAACCCGGATTCGCAGTTCCAGCTGTATCTGAACATCGGAGCGGACCTGTGAGCACGCCCGCACAGACCCCGGGAACACCGCCGCCGCGCGTGCGCTTCTATCGCCGCCGCCGCTTCTGGGCATGGTCTGGCGTGGGCGTGCTGGGCCTGGTCCTGCTCGGCCTGCTGCTGCTGTACTGGCTGCTGCAGACCGTGGCCGGCCGTGACGTGCTGCTGGCGCAGGTGGTCGCGCGCCTGCCGGTGGGTGCCAGCTTCACCTGGGACAAGGTGGACGGACCGGTGGCCGGCCCGCTGACGCTCTACAACGTCGACTTCCGCTATGACGACATCCACTTCCATGCCGAGCGCGCGTACCTGGAGCCGGACCTGCGCCCGCTGCTGGGCCGCAAACTGCTGCTCGACAGGCTGGAACTGACCAATGCCTCGCTGAACCTGGCCAAGAGCGAGGAGCCGTTCAAGCTGCCGTCGTGGCCGGACTCGCTGCCGCAGATCGAGATGCCGCTGGCCATCCAGGCCGACGCCATCGCCATCGACGGTTTCCGGGTGACCCAGGCCGGTGAACCGGTGATTGACATCAGCCGCGTGCGCGGCGGCGTGGAAATCGCCAGCGGCGAATTCCAGGCGCGCGCGCTGGTCGTGGACAGCGATATGGGCAACTTCACCGCCCAGGGCCGCTACATCCCGGCCAAGGACTACGACACCGACGTGACCGTCACCGCGGTGCTGCCGGCGCCGCGTGGGCGCACGGCCGCCACGCTCGGCCTGGTTGCACGGGGCAATCTGGCGCACATGGAAGTGGCCGTGGCCGGGCGCGCGCCCAAACCGCTGCATGCGATGCTGGTGTTTGACGGGCGGACCGATCCGAGCTGGAGCGCGACCGTGCGCAGCGACGAACTGGACCCGGCTCTGCTGTCGCCAGCGCTCGCGGGTTCGGCCATCGCGCCACTCGCGCTGGATTTCAGCGCCACCGGCAAGGGCGGCAACGCCCAGCTGCGCGGCACGGTGAAGCAGGGCGAGCAGGCGCTGGAGCTGGCGCCCTCGGTCATCTCGCTGCAGGACCAGGTGCTGAAGGTCTCGCCGCTGGTGGTGAAGGGACTGGGGGGCGAGGCACGCCTGGAAGGTACCGCTGATTTCAGCCAGGAAGACCAGCAGAAACTCGATTTCTCGGTCATCGCCCATGATCTGACCTGGGTGCCGGCGGAGGATCCGAACACCGCCGGTGGTCCGCCCGTACCGGTGACACTGAAGGAAGCCCGCTTCGGCCTGGCAGGGACGTTGAAGGCATGGGCTGCGATCGGTCGTGCCGACGTGGAGCGTGAGCAGCAGAAGGCGCAGCTGCGCTTCGACGTACGCGGCAACGACCAGGCGGCCTCGATCCGCGAGCTGCAGGCGCAGACGCCCGGCGGGCAGTTGCAGGTGGAGGGCCAGGTGGCATGGGCCCCGCAGCTGGACTGGGATGCCAAGGCCACATTGAAGGACTTCGATCCGGGCTATTTCGTGCCTGGATGGAATGGCCGGCTGTCGGGCAATTTGGCGTCCAAGGGCCGCCAGCTGCCGCCGCCGGCAAATGCCCCGCCGGGTACTGCCGGCACGCTGGAAGCCACGGTCGATCTGCCGTCGCTGAAGGGCGTGCTGCGTCAGCGCAATCTCGATGCGCAGGGCAAGTTCGCGCTGCAGGGCGAACAGGCCCAGGGCGAGCTGAAGCTGGCCGTCGGCAGCAGCCGGGTCACCGCCTCGGGCAAGGTGGGCGACCGCCTGGACATCGACGCACGTTTCGAACCGCTGCAGCTAAGCGACCTGCTGCCTGGCGCCGATGGCGGCCTGCGCGGGCAGGTACAGGTGACCGGGCCGCGTGACGCACCGGACATCACCGCCGACCTGGTCGGCAACAACCTCAACTGGGATGGCTATGGCGCCGAGAGCCTGAGCATCAAGGGGCGACTGCCGTGGCGTGGCGACAGCGGCACGCTGGCCGTGCAGGGACAGCAGGTCAACGCCGGCATGCTGCTGGAACGGTTGAACATCGATGCGCAGGGCAGCGTGTCGAACCTGCGCCTGGCGGCACAGACCCGCAACGAACTGGGCGCGATCGACCTGCAGGGCAGCCTGCGCCAGCAGGGCCAGCAATGGCGGGGCGAACTGGCTTCGCTGCGTATCGCACCGGTGAAGGGCGATGCCTGGGCGCTGCGCGCGCCGGCCGCCTTCGCCATCAACAATGGCAGCTACACGCTGGCCGAGGCCTGCCTGGCTGCCGCCAGCAGCGGGGCGCTCTGTGCGCTGGCGAACTGGCCGCGCGAGGGCCTGGTGGTGCGCGGCGATGCGTTGCCGCTGGCACTGGTGCAGCCGTGGCTGCCGCCGCAGTCCGGACGTCGCATCTACCTGCGCGGCGAGCTCGGTCTGGATGCGCAGATCCGGCCGCGCGGCAATGCGTGGGAAGGACACGTCGAAGTGCGTTCGCTGGAGGGCGGGGTGCGCCTGGGCGAGAACCGCAACGTCGGTGGCGACAGCACCCGGGGCGAACTGGTGCGTTATGACCAGTTCTCGCTGAAGCTGGACATGACCCCGGCCAGCATCAAGGGCTATCTGGGCATGGGCTTCCAGGGCAACGGCTTCGTCGATGCCAGGATGCAGACCGGCTGGGAAGCCAGCGCGCCGTTGAACGGTGAGCTCTACCTCAACATGTCACGGCTGTACTGGCTGGAGCTGTTCTCGCCGGACATCGTGCGCCCGACCGGCCTGATCGAGGGCCACGTGAGCCTGCGCGGTACCCGTGGCCAGCCATCGCTGGGCGGCGACGCGCAGCTGAGCAATTTCAAGGGCGAATTCCCCGCGCTGGGGCTGACGTTCGACCAGGGCAAGGGTAGCTTCGTCGCCCAGCCCGACGGCTCGGCCAAGATCACCGCGCAGGCCAACTCGGGCCAGGGCACGCTGTATGTCGATGGCGGCCTGTCCTGGTTCGGTGATGCGCAGCCGCTGCAACTGAAGATCCACGGCGAGAACGTGCTGCTGTCCAATACCAGCGAACTGCGCATCGTCGCCAACCCCAATCTGGACTTCACCCTGGCCAAGGCCGCGATGGAGCTGCGTGGCACCGTGCATGTGCCGGAGGCGGACATCGATCTTGAGCGGCTGGATCGCGGGACGTCGGTTTCCGAGGACGTGGTGGTGCTGGACCCGGCCGATCCGGAGGAATCGCGCACCTCGCCGCTGGACATGGACCTGACCGTCAGCCTGGGCGACAAGGTGAAGATGACCGGCTTCGGCCTGAAGGGTGCACTGACCGGCAAGATGCAGGTCTGGGCCAAGCCCGGTCGCGAAATGACCGCCAATGGCGGGCTGGAGGTCAGTGGCCGCTACAAGGCCTATGGCCAGGACCTGACCATCACCCGCGGCAACCTCAACTGGAACTACAACGCCGTATCCGACCCGCGCATCAACATCCGTGCCGAGCGCCGGATCGGTGATGTCACCGCTGGCATCGACGTGACCGGCCGTGCACAGCAGCCGCGTGCGGACGTGTGGTCCGACCCGGCGATGTCGCAGTCCGAAGCGCTGGCCTATCTGGTGCTGGGCCGCAGCCTCACCGGTGCCAGCAGCGACCAGGCCCAGCAGGTCAATGCAGCCTCGGCCGCACTGTCGGCCGGCAGCGGCCTGCTGGCGTCGCAGCTGGGGGCCAAGCTGGGCCTGGACGATGCGGGCGTGAGCCAGTCGCGCGCGCTGGGCGGATCGGTGATCGGCGTGGGCAAGTACATCTCGCCCAAGCTGTATGTGGGCTATGGCGTATCGCTGGTCGGCGCCGGTTCGGTGATCACCCTGAAGTATCTGCTGCGCCGCGGTTTCGACGTGGAAGTGGAGTCGAGCACGGTGGAAAACCGCGGCTCGATCAACTGGCGGCGGGAGAAGTAACCCGCCGCCATCGACCGGTAGCGCCGGGCCGCGCCCGGCCCCCAACCATCGGCCGTTGCCCCTGCCGGCCCCAGCGGCTATGGTCCCGGGCTGTTCTGTCGTACCGGATCGCCTCATGTCGCCACGCAAAACCCTTCCTGCCGCCCTGGCCCTGGGCCTCACCCTCGCTGCGGGCGCCCATGCCGATGAAGGCATGTGGATGCCGACCCAGCTGCCGGAGCTGGCCAAGCCGCTGCGCGCAGCGGGCTTCATGGGCGATCCGGCCGACCTGGCCAATGTCACCGCACCACCGCTGAGCGCCGTGGTGCGGGCCGGCGGCGGCACCGGTTCGTTCGTTTCCGCCGACGGACTGCTGTTGACCAACCACCATGTGGCGATGGGCGTGATCCAGTACAACAGTTCGCCCGAGCACAACCTGATCGACAACGGCTTCATCGCCCAGGGGCGCGCCGACGAGCGGCCGGCCAATCCGGACTTCCGTGTGCTGGTCACCGTCGGCTTCGACAAGGTGACCGATCAGGTGCTGGCCAATGCCCGTGGCAAGACCGGCCGTGCGTACTTCGATGCGGTCGATGCGGCCAGCAAGCAGATCGTGGCGGAGTGCGAGAAGAACGGCAGCGTGCGCTGCTCGGTGGCCAACATGTACTACGGCACCGATTTCTATCGTATTGCCCAGCTGGAACTGAGCGATGTGCGCCTGGTCTACGCGCCGCCGCGTGCGATCGGCAACTATGGCGACGAGATCGACAATTTCATGTGGCCGCGCCATACCGGCGATTTCACTCTGCTGCGTGCCTATGTCGGCAAGGATGGCAAGCCGGCCGCGTACAGCAAGGACAACGTGCCGTATCAGCCACCGGCGCACCTGAAGATGTCCGTTGAAGGTCCGAAGGAGGGCGATTACGCGATGCTGGCCGGTTACCCGGGCATCACCTACCGCCACCGCACCGCGGCCGAGTTCGCCAGCCAGGTCGATGCGGTGTTGCCGCGCCGGGTATCGGTGTTCCAGCAGATGATCGACACCATCGAGGTGGCAACTGCCAAGGACGCGCAGGCGCGTACCCGTTACGCTTCGCAGCTGCAGTCGCTGAAGAACAACCGCAAGCGCGCCGCCGGTGAGCTGGAAGGCCTGCTGCGCAGCGATGCCAAGGCGCAGCGCGCTGCCGACGAGTCGGCCATGCTGGCGGCCACCGACCGCCGGTACCGGAGTGACATCCAGGCGTTGCTGGCCAATCTCTCGCAGGGTGCGGCGGTGGGTGAGCGCGACCTGCTGCTGGAGCAGATGGCCAACCAGAGCCAGCTGCTGCGCTCGGCGCTGCTGCTGGAACGCCTGCGCATCGAGTCGGCCAAGCCGGATGCACAGCGCGAAAGCGGTTACCAGCAGCGCGACCAGGCGATGATCGAGGGCGTACTCAAGCAGGTGCAGCGTCGGTATGCAGCGGAGGTCGAAAAGGCGCTGCTGACCACCCTGCTTACGCGATACCAGCAGTTGCCGGACGCGCAGCGCGTGGCCGAGTTCGATGCCGCCTTCGGCCGCACCCCGGCGCAGCTGGCGCAGGCGCTGGACACGCTTTACGCCAGCACCCGGCTGGGCGACGAGGCGCAGCGTCTCTCGCGCTTCGCCGCTGCGCGCGATGGCAAGGCCCTGGCACCCGATCCGCTGATCGCAGTGGCCGCGCCGCTGGTGGCGGCGCAGCTGCGCATCGAGAACGAGAGCAAGACCCGCGAAGGCGAGCAGCTGCGCCTGCGCCCGGCCTACATGCAGGCGCTGTTCGCCTGGCGTGCCAAGCAGGGCCGCGCGGTGTACCCGGATGCCAACCGTACCCTGCGCATCAGCTACGGCAAGGTCGAGGCACTGCACCCGCGTGACGGCGTGACCTACTCGCCGGTGACCACGGTGGCCGGTATCATCGAGAAGAACACCAACGCCTATCCCTTCGATGCGCCGGCTCCGCTGCTGGCCGCCATCGCCAAGGGTGATTTCGGCAGCACGGCCGATCCGGCCCTGAAGACACAGACCGTCAACTTCCTGACCAACCTCGATACCACCGGCGGCAACTCGGGATCGCCCGTGCTCAATGCCAAGGGTGAACTGATTGGCCTGAACTTCGACAGCAACTGGGAATCGGTCAGTGCCAGCTGGTGGTTCGATCCGCGCTACAAGCGCGCCGTGCACGTGGACATGCGCTATCTGCGCTGGCTGCTGGCCAAGGTCTACCCGGCGCCGGAACTGTTGAAGGAAATGGGCGTTCCGGTCCAGTAAGACGCTGGCCACGACCCCGGTCGTGGCCCGCACCGCGTAGGCCCCCCACGCCGGTGGGGGGGGTGTTGCCCCCAACGAGCCCGTACGTCTGGCCGCCTCTGGCCTACACTGCGGGTTCCTCTGACGGAAACGCGCGCGTGGTCTCCAGCTGGATCCTGCTGCTGGTCTCGGTTGCCTATGCCGCACTGCTGTTCGGCGTGGCATGGTGGGGCGACCGTCGGCCGATGTACCCGGACCGGCCCTGGCTGCGGCCGGTGGTCTACAGTCTGGCGCTGGCCGTGTACTGCTCGTCCTGGACCTTCTATGGCGCGGTGGGCACCGCCGTGCGCAACGGTATCGGCTACCTGCCGATCTACATCGGGCCGCTGCTGCTGCTGCTGTTCGGCTGGCGCATCATCGAGCGCCTGGCCCTGATCGCCCGCAGCCAGAACGTGGTGTCCATCGCCGATTTCATCTCCTCGCGCTTCGGCCGCTCGCGGCGCCTGGCCGCGCTGGTGGCGATCATCGCCCTGATCGGCATCGTTCCCTACCTGGCCCTGCAGTACAAAGCGGTGGCGATGAGCCTGCAGGTGCTGACCGGCAACACCGGCCCGACCGGCTTCTTCAGCGATCCCGCACTGTATGTCGCCCTGCTGATGGCCCTGTTCGCCACGCTGTTCGGCACGCGCCAGGTGGATGCCACCGAGCATCACCACGGCATGATGCTGGCGATCGCGCTGGAATCGGTGATCAAGCTGCTGGCGATGCTCGCCGTTGGCGTATTCGCCTATGTGTGGCTGACCGACCGCACCGATGCGGTGGTCGAGTCGGTGCATACGCTGTTCACCGGATTGCCGCCGGTGGGATTCATTTCGCAGACCCTGCTCAGTTTCCTCGCCATCGTCTGCCTGCCGCGCCAGTTCCATGTCGCGGTGGTCGAATGTGGCGATGTACGCGACGTGCGCCGTGCACGCTGGATGTTCGGTGGTTACCTGGTGCTGATCTCGGCGATGGTGCTGCCCATCGCCACCGCGGGCGTCACATTGTTCGGCACCGGCGGCAGCGTCGCCGACGATGCGATGGTGCTGGCGCTGCCGCTGGCCGAGGGCCGCAACGCGCTGGCGCTGGTCGCCTATGTGGGGGGCTTCTCTGCCGCCACCGGCATGGTCATCGTCTCATCCATCGCGCTGGCCACCATGGTCAGCAATGATCTGGTGATGCCGGTGCTGCTGCGCCGCAGTGGCGATCACCAGGAAGCAGCCGACGTGGCTTCACGCGTGCTGTGGATCCGCCGCCTGGCGATCCTGCTGCTCGCGTTGATGGCGTACAGCTACTACCGCAGCAGCAGCAACGACAGCACCCTGGCGTCCTACGGCCTGATGGCGTTCGCCGCGGTAGCGCAGTTCGCACCGGGCCTGATTGGCGGCCTGTATTGGCGTGGCGCCAGCCGCCGCGGCGTGGAAACCGGCATGCTGCTCGGCTTCGCCACCTGGCTCTATACCCTGTTGCTGCCGGCGATGACCATGGCGGGATGGGTCGACGCCGGCTGGGTCCAGCAGGGCCCGTTCGGCATCGAATGGCTGCGCCCGCAGCAGCTGTTCGGCATGACCGGCTGGGATCCGCTGACCCACGGTACCTTCTGGTCGTTGCTGGTCAATGCAGCAACGATGATGCTGGTGTCCGCACGCTGGCGGCCGGGGGTGGACGAGCGACTGCGTGCTGCGCCCTTCCTCGATCCGTACGCCGAGCGCCCCTCGGTCGCCGGCGGTTGGCCCGGCCACGTGCATGTGGGCGACCTGCTGGCGCTGGCCTCGCGCGTGGTGGGCGAGCGTCATGCGCGGCGTTCGTTCTTCGAGCAGGCGCAGTCGCTGGGCCGCGAACTGCAGTCTTCCGCGCCGGCCGACCGGCCCTGGGTGCAGTTCACCGAGCGCCTGCTGGCCGCGTCGATCGGTGCCGCCTCCGCGCGCCTGCTCCTGACCAGCCTGCTGCGCGGCTCCGGCATGGACCTGGGTGAGGTGGTAGCGGTGCTGGACGAAGCCGGGCAGGAACTGCGCTTCAACCGCGAGATCCTGTCCACCACGCTGGAAAACATCAGTGCAGGTGTCAGCGTGGTCGATCCGGACATGCGCCTGACGGCGTGGAACCGCCGCTACCAGGACATGTTCGGCTACCCCGACGGCATGCTGTACGTGGGCCGCCCGGTGGCCGACCTGATCCGCTACAACGCCGAACGGGGCGAGCTGGGCGAGGGCGACATCGAGGTGCAGATCAACCGCCGCATCGGCTACATGCGCGCCGGTTCACCGCACGTGTTCGAGCGCACGCGCAGCGACGGCAAGGTGATCGAGATGCGTGGCCAGGCCTTGCCTGGCGGCGGCTATGTGACCAGCTACAACGACATCACCGATTACAAGCACGCTGAGAAGGCGCTGCTGGAAGCCAACGAAACGCTGGAACAGCGCGTCGCCGAGCGCTCCCACGAAGCTGAAGCCGCCCAGCAGTCGAAGACCCGCTTCCTGGCCGCGATCAGCCATGACGTGCTGCAGCCGCTCAATGCCGCGCGCCTGTTTGCTTCGGCGCTGCGTGACAGCGTCCATGTGAGCGATGAGCAGAAGCATCTGGCCGAGCGCGTGGATGCCTCGCTGCGTGCGGCCGAGGAACTGCTGGATGGCCTGCTGGACGTATCGCGGCTGGATGCAGGTGGGTTGCATCCAGTCATCGGCGAGTTCGACGTCAGCGCGCTGATGCGCGAGCTGGCCGCGCAGTACACGCCGGTTGCCGCCGGCCGTGGCCTGCGCCTGGATCTGTTCGCGCGCCCGGCATGGGTGCGCAGCGACCGGCGCCTGCTGCGGCGTGTGCTGCAGAACTTCCTGGCCAACGCGCTGCGCTATACACGGCAGGGCCGCATCGTGCTGGCCGTGCGCCATCGGGGCGAGGAAGTGGAACTGCAGGTGTGGGATACCGGCCCCGGCATCCCGGAGCATCACATGCGGCAGATCTTCGATGAGTTCCATCGCTACCAGCAGCCCTTCGACTGGGGCGAGCAGGGCCTGGGTCTGGGCCTGTCGATCTGCCAGCGCATCTCGCGCCTGCTGGACCATCGGCTCAACGCACGCAGCCGCGTCGGCAGCGGGTCGATGTTCTCGATCATCCTGCCGCGCGTGGCGCCTCTGCCGGGCTACACCGAGCCTGCCACGGCGGTCCAGGTGGCCGCCACGCCGGTGCGCAGCGATTCGCTGGCCGGCCTGCGCGTGCTGTGCGTGGACAATGACGAGGAAATCCTCGACGGCATGCGTGCGCTGCTGGGTCGCTGGCAGGTACAGGTGATCACCGCCGCCACCGTCGATCAGGCGCTGGAGAAGATCGCCGAGCGCCCGCAGGTGATGCTGGTGGATTACCACCTGCATGACCGCATGGATGGCCTGGACGCGCTGGTGGCACTGCGCGAGGCGGCGGGATATCCGCTGCCCGGTGCCCTGCTCACTGCCGATGGTCGCGATGAGCTGAAGCGGATGGCGCGCGAGCGGGGTTATCGGGTGCTGACCAAGCCGATCAAGCCGGCCTCGCTGCGCGCCTTCCTCGGCGCGCTGCGCGACGCCGGCAGCAACGAAGCCTGATGGCAACTGTAGAGCCGAGCCTATGCTCGGCTCCGCGCGCAGTGCGGTGCTGATATAGCCATCGCTATACAAACCAGCCCTGCCTGCGCGTTTCACCAGAAATGTGCCACACGCGAATCGCGATGCTAAGCTTCGCGTCCCCTTGGGGAGTAGCCGGATTCCTACGCAGGAATCGTCCACGTCAACATACTCGGCCAGTGCGCCGTGGCGTGGACAACCATGATGGTTGGCGAGACCAGCGGCCCGCGCGCGCAACGTCAGGTTGGGCGCGAGCGCAGGCCGTGCGTCCGTCCTAGCCCGACCTCAGCAGCCACACATGTCCCCCATTTCGATCCTCCTGATCGGCTTTGCCATGTCCACCGATGCCTTCGCCGCGGCGATCGGCAAGGGTGCAGCGATGCGCAAGCCGGTGTTCCGCGATGCACTGCGTGCCGGCATCATCTTCGGCGTCATCGAGGCGATCACGCCCATCATCGGCTGGCTGCTCGGCCGCGCCGCCCTGCAGTACGTCGAAGCCTTCGACCATTGGATCGCCTTCGGCCTGCTCGGCGCGCTGGGCATCCACATGATCTACAACGGCCTGCGTACGGATGATGGTGAAGAAGATGAAGACCCTTCGCAGCACCACGGCTTCTGGAAGCTGGCGCTGACGGGTTTCGCCACCAGCATCGATGCGATGGCGGTGGGTATCGGCTTGGCGTTCATGGATGTCCATATCGGCGTGATGGCGGCGGTCATCGGCCTGTGCACGCTCACAATGGTCACCGTCGGCATCATGCTCGGCCGCGTGCTGGGCAGCATGGTTGGCAAGCGTGCCGAGATCATTGGCGGCGCGATCCTGGTGATCATCGGCGCGACGATCCTGTACGAACACCTGCGCGGCGTGGGCTGAGCAGGGGCTACCTGTAGAGCCGAGCCCGTGCTCGGCGGGCGTATGAAGCAGCCGAGCATGGGCTCGGCTCTACGTCAGGGTGTTGGCTGACAGGCATTGCGGTGTTGCACTGATGGAGAGGCTGTCATGCGTGCCATAGCCTCTTCGCATGGCCAGTCCCGCACTTCGTTATGGTCGTTGGTCGCATACCGGCAATGCCTATGCGCTTACCACGGTAACGCATGCGCGTCGTCCCTGGTTCATAGACAAGGCCAACGTTGAGCTGCTGATCGAAGCCCTGCGCACGGTAGAGCGGACCGGTCGTACCTTCTCCCTGGGCTGGGTGATCATGCCCGACCACCTGCATTGGCTGATGGAGTTGCGTACCGGCACGCTGGCCGGCTGCATGCAGATCCTGAAGTCCAGGAGTGGAAGATCCATCGCCACGCGCGTTGATGCGAACGTACCGATCTGGCAGCCGGGGTACTACGACCATGCGTTGCGCAGTGATGAATGCCTGCACACGCAGGCGAGATACATTGCGGCCAATCCCGTGCGTGCAGGGTTGGCTACCCGTATCGCGGAGTACCCCTATGCCTGGAGTCGATGGCCGCTTGAGGCATGATTGGCATTGAGGCGAAGAGCAGCCGAGCATGGGCTCGGCTCTACGAGGGCCTCACGAGACCCCGTGCACGGCACCGCAGTACGCCGCGATCAGTCTTCTTCCGGCGGCAGCACGATCGCGTCGTCGTCGATGGCCAGCTTGCCGGCCATCAGCACCGCCTGGGTGCGGTTGGTCACGCCCAGCTTGCGCAGGATCGCGGTCACATGTGCCTTGATGGTTGCCTCGGAGACGTTGAGGTCGTAGGCGATCTGCTTGTTCAGGCGGCCGGCGCCCAGCATCTGCAGCACGCGGAACTGCTGCGGCGTCAGCTCGCGCAGGCGCTGGCCGACCTCGCGTTCCTCGCGCTCGGTGGGTGGCACGTTGTGTGCCTCCGGCGGGGCCCACGTCTCGCCGTCGAGGATGGTGCCCAGCGCATGACCGATGGTGTCCGAGTCGGCGGACTTGGGAATGAAGCCCAGCGCACCGTGATCGAGCGCACGGCGCATCACCGTGGCCTCCTCCCGCGCGGAGACGACCACCACCGGCAGGTGAGGATGCAGCGAGCGCATGTGCACCAGTGCGTTGAAACCCTGTGCACCCGGCATGTTGAGGTCCATCAGGACCAGGTCGGCATCGTTGTGCTGGTCGGCAAGCGCATACAGCGCTTCCACGCTGTCAGCCTCGAACAGCTGCACGCCGGGGATGACCCGCTGTACGGCCCCACGCAGGGCTTCGCGGAACAGCGGGTGGTCATCTGCAATCAGGAGGGTGGTCATGGTCGGGGGGAACCGTGGGGAAACTGTTCGGGGGCCAGGCCCCTGGGGTCAGAGCCCTTTCCCTGCGGAAAGGGGTCCGACCCCGGGTCGTACGTCAGCGTACCTTGCGTTCGTCCACCAGTGACGCCACCACCGACGGATCGGCCAGGGTCGAGGTGTCGCCGAGCTGGTCCGGCGCGTTTTCAGCAATCTTGCGCAGGATGCGGCGCATGATCTTGCCCGAGCGGGTCTTCGGCAGGCCCGGTGCCCACTGAAGGTGGTCCGGGGTGGCGATCGGCCCGATTTCCTTGCGCACCCATGCGATCAGCTCCTTGTGCAGCTCTTCGCTCGGCGCTTCCTCGGCCACCAGGGTGACGTAGGCATAGATGCCCTGGCCCTTCACGTCGTGCGGGAAGCCGACGACGGCGGCTTCTGCCACCTTCGGGTGCGAGACCAGCGCGCTTTCGACCTCGGCGGTGCCGATGCGGTGGCCGGACACGTTGATCACATCGTCCACGCGGCCGGTGATCCAGTAGTAGCCGTCTTCGTCGCGGCGGCAACCGTCGCCGGTGAAGTAGCTGCCCGGATACGTGCGGAAATAGGTGTCGATGAAGCGCTGGTGGTCGCCGTACACCGTGCGCATCTGGCCCGGCCAGGAATCACGGATGATCAGATTGCCTTCGGTCGGGCCGTCCTGGATCTCGCCATCGGCATTCACCAGCGCCGGCTGTACGCCGAAGAAGGGCAGGGTGGCCGACCCCGGCTTGAGGTCCATCGCACCGGCCAGCGGCGAAATCAGGATGCCGCCGGTCTCGGTCTGCCACCAGGTATCGACGATCGGGCAGCGGCTGTCGCCGACCACCTCGTAGTACCAGCGCCAGGCCTCGGGATTGATCGGCTCGCCGACGCTGCCGAGCAGGCGCAGCGAGGCGCGCGAGGTCTTCTTCACCGGCTCCTCGCCTTCGCGCATCAGTGCACGGATGGCGGTCGGGGCGGTGTAGAAGATCGACACCTTGTGCTTGTCGATGACGTTCCAGAAACGCGAGGTGTCCGGGTAGTTCGGCACGCCCTCGAACATCAGCGAGGTCGCGCCGTTGGCCAGCGGGCCGTACACGATGTAGCTGTGGCCGGTGACCCAGCCGACGTCGGCGGTGCACCAGTAGATGTCGTCCTCGCGCAGGTCGAACACCGCTTCGTGGGTGTATGCCGCGTACAGCAGATAACCGCCGGTGGTGTGGAGCACGCCCTTCGGCTTGCCGGTGGAACCGGACGTGTAGAGGATGAACAGCGGATCCTCGGCATTCATGCGCTCCGGCTCGCAGGTGGAGGGCTGGCTGTCCACGACGTCATGGAACCAGCGGTCGCGCGGGGCCTGCATGTCCACCGCGCCGCCGGTGTGGCGCACCACCAGCACGGTCTCCACGGTGTTGGTGCCCGGCAGTTTCAGCGCTGCATCGACGTTGGCCTTCAGCGGAACCTTGCGGCCACCGCGCAGGCCCTCGTCGGCGGTGATGATGAGCTTGCTCTGGCAGTCGCTGACACGATCGGCGATCGAGTTCGGCGCGAAGCCACCGAACACCACCGAGTGGATCGCACCGATGCGCGCGCAGGCCAGCATGGCCACGGCAGCATCGACGATCATCGGCAGGTAGATGGTGACCCGGTCCCCCTTGCCGACGCCCAGGTTGCGCAGCGCATTGCCGAGCCGGCAGGTGCGCTCGTACAGCTCGCGATAGGTCACGTGCTGGGCCGGTGCGTCCGGGCTGTCCGGCTCGAACAGCAGGGCGGTCTTGTCGCCACGGCTGTCCAGCTGGCGGTCAAGGCAGTTGACGCTGGCGTTGAGCTCGCCGTCCTCGAACCACTTGATGTGGAAGTCGGCCAGGTCGTAGCTGACGTTCTTGATCTTCGTCGGCGTGCGCATCCATTGCAGGCGCTCGGCGGCCTTGCCCCAGAAACCCTCCGGGTCGGTCACAGAAGCCTGGTACTGCTGTTGGTAGGACGTCTTGTCGATGCGTGCCTTGGCGGCGAACTGCGGATCGACGGGGTAGATATCAGCCATGGCACCCTCACTTGCACGTTGACTTTGTATGTGCGGTCGCAGCATCGCAACGACCGATCCCCCTCAGTTTGCCCCATCCACCCCCGGCCGCGTCACCACTGTGCTTAGACCATGGTCGAAAGTGGGCGCCCTGCGGGCCCGGCTTCGACCAATGGCGAATAGCCGGTGCGCGCATGTGCCCCGCAGTCTCGGCTCGACCGTGCCCCACGCGCGGCATCACCTTGCCACTTGGGAGAGAGGGCAACATGAGCCACCGTACGTTGAAAGCCGTGCGCACACCTTTGGCGGCCTGCCTGCTGGTCGCCCTGGTCGCACCGGGCATGGCGTTCGCAGAGACCGCCAAAGAAAAAGCACTCGAATCACGCGTCGCCGAACTGGAGCGCCAGGTCCAGCTGCTGCTGTCTTCGCAGCAACAGCAGCAGACCCAGATCGCCCAGACCCAGCAGGCGGTGACCGAAGTCCGCACCGTGCAGTCCGAGCAGAAGCCGGCGGTGCCGGCCGGCAAGCAGCCGATCCAGGTCACCACCATCACTCCGGGTGCCGCACCGGGTACCACGGTCAAGATCGGTGGCTTCATCAAGGCTGACTTCCTGGCGACCCAGACCAGTGACGGCCAGCTGGCCGACGATGCCACCGGCCGTTCGCTGTATCTGCCGGGCCAGACCCCGGTGGAAGGCGCCGGCGGAAACGGCAGGCGTTCGGGCACCGACTACAACGCCCACGCAAAGTTCTCGCGCTTCAACCTGGGCATCGACAACGTGAGCGAGTCCGGCAACAAGGCCGGCGCGTTCTTCGAGATGGACTTCTTCGGCAACTCGCTCGGCAACCAGACCGCCACCAACACCTACGGTGTCACCCTGCGCCATGCCTACATGTACTGGAACAACTGGCTCGCCGGCCAGACCTGGTCCAACTTCATGGACGCGGCCGCATTGCCGGAAGCGGTCGACTTCGTCGGCCCGACCGACGGTGTGATCTTCGTACGCCAGGCACAGGTGCGTTACACCAGCGGCGGCTTCAGCGTTGCCCTGGAAAACCCGGAAACCACCACGCTTACCGGTACCCGCAATCCGGTCACCGGCGCCTGGACCAACGCCAGCGCCAACTCCGATCGCGGCAGCCTGCCGGATCTGACGATGCGTTACGGCTGGAAGGGCGACTGGGGCACCTTCGGCGTCGGCGGCATCGTCCGCCAGCTGAAGGTCGACAACCAGACCACCGGCGCCAAGGCCGACAAGGTTGCCGGCGGCCTGACCCTGGGCGGCAAGTGGGTGATGGGCGACAGCGATTCGCTGCACTACCAGTTCACCGGAGGCGAGGGCATCGCGCGTTACATCGGCCTGGGCATCACCGCCGACTCGGCCTATGACATCGCCCGCGACGAGCTCAATCCGACCGGCGTTCTGGCCGGCTACGTGGGCTGGCGCCATGCGTTCTCGCCGAAGCTGCGCACCAACCTGATCTATGCGCGCAGCGACTACGACAACGACAGCGTGCTGGGCCCGCTGGTCACCAAGAGCGTGCAGAGCATCCGCGGCAACATCTTCTACTCACCGCTGCCCAAGGTCGATGTCGGCGCCGAGCTGATGTATGGCCGCCGCGAGATCGAGAACGGCAACAAGGGTGACATCACCCGGCTGCAGTTCACCACGAAGTACAGCTTCTGACGGCGCGCCGACCCAGGTCGGCCGCTACCGATACTGAGTGCCGACCCACCGTCGGCACCTACCAACAACGATTGCTTCGGAGGGGAAGCGTCTCATGTCCAGCACACCCAGCACCGCGCACAATCCCGCGGGCACCCTAACCAAGGGCCACAAGAAAGTCATCTTCGCTTCGAGCCTGGGTACGGTCTTCGAGTGGTATGACTTCTTCCTGTACGGCTCGCTCGCCGCCATCATCGCCAAGCAGTTCTTCAGCGGTGTCAATGAAACCACGGGCATGATCTTCGCCCTGCTGGCGTTCGCCGCCGGCTTCTTCGTGCGTCCGTTCGGCGCGGCCTTCTTCGGCAGCCTCGGCGACCGCATCGGCCGCAAGTACACCTTCCTGGTCACCATCCTGATCATGGGCATCTCGACCTTCCTGGTCGGTGTGCTGCCCAACTACGCTTCGATCGGCTTTGCCGCGCCGGTGATCCTGATCATCCTGCGTCTGGCCCAGGGCCTGGCGATGGGTGGCGAATACGGCGGCGCGGCGACCTACGTGGCCGAGCATGCCCCGGACGACAAGCGTGGCCTGTACACCAGCTTCATCCAGTGCACCGCCACGCTGGGCCTGTTCATGTCGCTGCTGATCATCCTGGCCTGCCGCTACTTCCTGGGCAATGAAGCATTCGAAGCCTGGGGCTGGCGCATTCCGTTCCTGGTGTCCATCGTGCTGCTGGGCATCTCGGTGTGGATCCGCCTGCAGCTGAGTGAGTCGCCGCTGTTCCAGCAGATGAAGTCGGAAGGCAAGGGCTCCAAGACGCCGTTCCGTGACAGCCTGAAGGGCGGCAACCTGAAGCTGATGCTGCTGGTCCTGCTCGGCGCAGCGGCCGGCCAGGCCGTGGTCTGGTACGGCGGCCAGTTCTATGCGCTGTTCTTCCTCAGCAGCATGCTGAAGGTCGACGCCACCACCTCCTACCTGCTGATCGCAGCCGCACTGGCGCTGGGTGTGCCGTTCTTCATCTTCTTCGGCTGGCTGTCCGACCGTATCGGCCGCAAGAAGATCATCCTCGCCGGCTGCCTGCTGGCTGCCGTGACTTACATCCCGATCTTCAAGGGCCTGACCCACTTCGCCAACCCGGCCATCGAAGAGGCCCGCAGCAGCTCGCCGGCCCTGGTCGTGGCCGATCCGTCCACCTGCTCGTTCCAGTTCGATCCGGTCGGCCTGCGCAAGTTCACCAGCTCCTGTGACGTGGCCACCGCCGCGTTGACCAAGGCGGGCGTGCCGTACGACGTGCAGCCGGCAGCGGCGGGTTCGCTGGCGATCGTCAACGTCGGCAGCGCCAGCGTCACCTCGTATGAAGCGGCGGGACTGAGCAAGGACGAAGGCAAGGCCAAGGCCGACGCGTTCGGTGCCGAACTGAAGACCGCCCTGACCACCGCCGGCTACCCGGCCAAGGCGGACAGCGCGCGCATCAACATTGCGGGCACGATCTTCATGCTGTGGCTGCTGGTGCTGTACGTGACCATGGTCTACGGCCCGATCGCCGCCTACCTGGTCGAGCTGTTCCCGACCCGCATCCGCTACACCTCGATGTCGCTGCCGTATCACATCGGCAACGGCTGGTTCGGTGGCTTCCTGCCGGCGATCTCCTTCGCGCTGGTGGCCGGTACCGGCAATCTGTACTACGGCCTGTGGTATCCGATCGCGATCGCGCTGATGTCGGTGGTGATCGGTGGCCTGTTCCTGCGTGAAACCAAGGACGTGGATATCACCAAGTAGGAATGATGTTCACCGGATGAAGGAGAGGCCGTGGTGCAGACCACGGCCTTTTCGTTGCCTTGTAGCGCCGAGCCATGCTCGGCGACCGCGCAGCGCGCGGCACAAAACTCCGCAGACGCGAAAAGACAGCGTTCAATGCCGTAATCGTGGTTGAAAAGCATCCGAAGCCACCCGCCATCTCGCGCCCAGGGTCAGATCTCTTTCGCGCGCGAAAGGTATCTGACTCCGTCGGACAGTGCCGCACCCCGTATAGTCGGCCCATGACGACCACCGTCCCAGCCGACCTCCCCCACCTCCTGCACACCCTGCGCAGCGCCTGGCAGTCGCAGCGCCCGTCGCTCGACCAGCGCGAAGCCGACCTGCGCCGCCTGCGCGAGGCGCTGAAGCCGCGTCTGGATGAAATGGCCCAGGCCATCGCCGAGGACTTCGGCCATCGCGCCCACGTTGAATCGAAACTGGCCGATGGCATGAGCGTGCTGTCGGCCATCGACCACCTGCGGCGCCACCTGCGGCGCTGGTCGAAGCCGCAGCGGGCATCGGCGGGATGGAAGTTGTGGCCGGCGCGCGCGCAGCTGCGGCCGACGCCGTTGGGCGTGGTCGGGGTGATCTCGCCGTGGAACTACCCGGTTACGCTGGCATTGGTGCCACTGGCCACCGCCATCGCTGCCGGCAACCATGTGTTGCTGAAGCCGTCCGAACATACCCCGCGCACCAGCGCGTTCCTGGCCGATCTGCTGGCCAGTGTGTTCCCGCCCGATCGGGTGGCGGTGGTGCAGGGTGGGGCGGACGTAGCCGCAGCGGTCTCCTCTTTGCCGCTGGACCATCTGTTGTTCACCGGTTCCACCGCCGTGGGCCGCAAGGTGATGGCGGCTGCGGCCGAACATCTGGTGCCGGTCACGCTGGAACTGGGCGGCAAGTCGCCGGCCATCGTCTGCCGTGATTTCCCGCTGGACAAAGCCGCCGCACGGCTGGCCACCGGCAAGTGGTTCAACGCGGGCCAGACCTGCATCGCGCCGGATTACGTGCTGATCGATAGCGCGCGTCAGCGCGAGTTCGTGCAGGCGCTGCAGCAGCAGGTACGCGAGCGCTATGGTGACTTCAGCGAGGCCGGCGACTACACGCGCATCATCAACGAAGGCCAGTACCAGCGCCTGCAGGGCTATCTGGCACAGGCGCGGCAACGCGGGGTGCCGGTGATTCCGCTCGCGCACGTGGATGAGGCTCGCGCCGGCCGCGAGCGCCTGCTGGTACCGACCGTGGTACTGGACCCGCCGGACGATCTGGACCTGATGCGCGAGGAGATCTTCGGGCCGATCCTGCCGGTGCGCGCCTACCCGGATCTGGATGCGGCGCTGGTCGACGTTCTCTCCCGCGACCGGCCGCTGGCGCTGTATCCCTTCAGCCACGACCGCGCCACCGTGGAGCGCATTCTCGCCAACGTGGTGGCCGGGGGAGTGACGGTCAACGACACGCTGCTGCACTTCGCCGCCGATGGCCTACCGTTCGGCGGGGTGGGCGCCAGCGGCATGGGCGCGTACCACGGCCGCGCCGGGTTCGATGCGATGAGCAAGCGGTTGCCGGTGCTGTGGCAGTCGCGCTGGGCGGCCAGCGACAGGCTGCGGCCGCCGTATTCGAAGATTGCGGGGATGTTGAAGGTGCTTCTGCGGTGAAGCCACGCATGGCGTGGCTCTGCTGGTAGGTGCTAACCAAGGTTGGCGCCTACCAAAGCAGGCCCGGGTAGAATGCCCCCATGAAGATCGCCTCGTGGAACGTCAATTCGCTCAACGTCCGCCTGCCGCACCTGGAGCAGTGGCTCAAGGAGTTCGGCCCGGACATCGTCGGCATCCAGGAAACCAAGCTGGAGGACCACAAGTTCCCGGATGCGGCGTTGATCGGCGCCGGCTACCGCAGCGTATTCGCCGGCCAGAAGACCTACAACGGCGTGGCACTGCTGTCACGCGAGCCGGCGCGGGACGTGCAGATCGGCATTCCGGGTTTCGAGGACGAGCAGAAGCGCGTCATCGCCGGCACCTTTGGCGACCTGCGGGTGATCAACCTGTATGTGGTCAACGGCCAGGACGTCGGCACCGACAAGTATGCGTACAAGCTGCGCTGGCTGGAGGCCGTGCACGCCTGGATCGGCGAGGAACTGCAGCGGCACCCGAAGCTGGTCGTGCTGGGTGACTTCAACATCGCCCCGGACGCCCGCGACGTGCATGATCCGGAGGTGTGGAACGAGAACCACATCCTCACCTCCACCGCCGAGCGCGGCGCGCTGAACAAGCTGCTGCAGCTGGGCCTGCACGACGGTTTCCGGCTGCACAACGAGGAAGCCGGCACGTTCAGCTGGTGGGATTACCGTGCGGCGGGCTTCCGCCGCAATCTGGGCCTGCGCATCGACCTCACCCTGGTCTCCGATGCGCTCAAGGGCGGCGCCGTGGCGTCCGGCATCGACCGCGAGCCACGTACCTGGGAGCGCCCCAGCGACCACGCGCCGGCATGGGTGCAGTTGGGGTGAGGTAGCGCCGGGCCGTGCCCGGCGCTGCCCGTCGGATCAACGTATGCTCTTGCGGGTGAACAGGTTGACGATCGCCAGCAGGATCACCGCACCGATCAGCGAGAACAGGAAGGTGCGGATGGTGATCGCTTCGTTGATGCCGCCGCCGAACAGCCAGCCGGAAATCAGCGCGCCGACAATGCCGACCACGATGTTGAGAATGATGCCCTGCTGCGCATCGCGCTTCATGATGATGCTTGCCAGCCAGCCCACGATGCCGCCGACGATCAGCCAGATGATGATGCCCATGATCGAACCTCCGGTGGAAAACCGTGACCAGTTGACGCGCATGGCTGTGAACCCGTCGTGCAATCGCGTGACGGTTGCGTGCGGATGAGCTTGCCAGCCACCCTGGATGGCCCCTGGCGCTTCGGGCCCGTGACGGTCTGGCGGCGGCCACATGTGCCGGGCCAGCGCGGTGAGCCGCAGGCCCGGCAGGTGCTGGCACAGGCGCTGGATCTCGCGCCGGAGGCACTGCCGCTGGTCCGCGACGACAAGGGCCGACCCGAGCTGACCGGTGCGCTGGCCGACCACGGCACGGGCTGGAGTCACAGTGGCGACGTGCTGCTGGTGGCGCTGGGTGAAGGTGTACGGCTTGGCGTGGACCTGGAACTGCTGCGCCCGCGCCCACGCCTGCTGGAGATCGTGCAGCGCTTCTTCCATCCGCAAGAGGTGGCCTGGCTGCAGGGCCTGGACGCCACGGAACGCGAACACTGGTTCTTCCGTGTCTGGTGCGCCAAGGAGGCGCTGCTGAAGGCACACGGGCAGGGCATTTCGTTCGGCCTGCATCGCCTGCAGCTGGCGCCAGGTGTCGACGGCGCCCTGCACCTGCGCTGGTGCGACCCTGCGCTGGGTGATGCCCGGCAGTGGCATCTGCACGAATGGCAGGCCAGCGGCCAGTTCCGCGCCGCATTGGCCTGGTATCCGCAATGAAGCGGCGAATCAGCCCGGGAAACGGGCGATAATGGCGGCATGAGCGAACACGAACTCCCCGCCGGCGTGACCGCCACGCTGGAGCAGGGCCTGGCCGGCATGGGCCTGGACGCCGCACTGGCGCCGCCGCTGCTGCGCTACCTGGGCCTGCTGCACCGCTGGAACGGCACCTACAACCTCACCGCCATCCGCGACCCGCAGGAGATGGTCACCCGTCACCTGCTCGATTCGCTGGCTATGCAGCCGTTCGTGGCCGATGGCCGCCTGGCCGACCTCGGTACCGGTCCTGGACTGCCCGGTATCCCGCTGGCGATCGCCTGCCCGGGTCTGCAGGTCACCCTGGTCGAGAGCAACGGCAAGAAGGCCCGCTTCATGCGCGAGGCCGTGCGCCAGCTCGGCCTGGGCAATGCCCGCGTGGCTGAGTCGCGCGCCGAAGCGCTGGACGAGGCCGGCCACTACGACCAGTTGACCGCCCGCGCGATGGACACGCTGGCCGGCATCATCCGCGTCGGTGGCCACCTGCTGCGTCCTGGCGGCGTGCTGCTGGCGATGAAGGGCGTCTACCCGCATGAAGAGATCGCCGCACTGCCGGCAGGCTGGCAGGTGCGCGACGTGGCCCCGTTGAGCGTGCCCGGCCTGGCGGGCGAGCGCCACCTGGTCACCGTTACAGGCCCCTGATCCCGCCGCCAACCCTTTGCGCGACAAGGGGTTGGCGATCCACGATTTCCGCCCGGGCCCGGTTGTACGCATAATGACCGGTCCCAGCATCCGTCGACGAGGCACACCCGCATGGCCCGCATCATCGCCATCGCCAACCAGAAGGGTGGCGTCGGCAAGACCACGACCGCCGTAAACCTGGCCGCTTCCCTGGCCAACGCACCCAAGCGCGTGCTGTTGGTCGACCTGGATTCGCAGGGCAACGCGACCATGGGCAGTGGTGTGGACAAGCGTGAGCTGGCGGCGTCCACCTGCGACCTGCTGCTGGGCGAGAACACCGCCGCCGACGTGCGCGTGCAGACCGCGGAAGGCTACGACCTGCTGCCCGGCAACATCGACCTGACCGCTGCGGAGATCCAGCTGATGGCGCAGGGCGAGCGCGAGCAGCGCCTGAAGCGCGCGCTGGCGCCGATCCGCGACGAGTACGACTACATCCTGATCGACTGCCCGCCGGCGCTTTCACTGCTGACGCTCAACGCACTGGCCGCCGCCGATTCGGTGATCGTGCCGATGCAGTGCGAGTACTACGCGCTGGAAGGCCTGAGTGCGCTGGTGGAAACCATCGAGGCGCTGCGCGCCAGCCTGAACCCGGCGCTGGAGATCGAGGGCGTGCTGCGTACCATGTTCGATGTGCGCAACAACCTGGCCAACGCCGTATCGGCCGAACTGACCGAACACTTCGGCGACCGCGTGTTCCGTACCATCGTGCCGCGCAACGTGCGCCTGGCTGAAGCGCCCAGCCACGGCCAGAGCATCGTCGGCTACGACCGCGCCTCGCGCGGTGGCGTGGCTTACCTGGGCCTGGCCGGCGAGATCATCCGTCGCAACAACGAACGCAACAAGGCCACCAAGGCCGTGGAGACCGTCTGATGACCAGCAGCAAGCCGGCAGCCAAGAAGCGAGGCCTCGGCCGTGGCCTGGATGCGCTGCTCGGTCCGAAGGGAGCGGTCAGCCAGGTGCAGGCCACCACCGCGGTGATCGAACCGTTGCCGGGTGAGGTGCTGCGCAAGCTGCCGGTCGGCCAGCTGCAGCCGGGCAAGTACCAGCCGCGTCGCGAAATGGACGAGGGCAAGCTGTCCGAACTGGCGGACTCGATCCGGTCGCAGGGCGTGATCCAGCCGATCCTGGTGCGTCAGCTGCCGGCGGGCAACTTCGAGATCGTCGCCGGCGAACGCCGCTGGCGCGCCTCGCAGCTGGCCGGTCTGGACGAAGTGCCGGTGGTGGTGCGCGAACTGGAAGACCGCACCGTCATCGCGATGGCGCTGATCGAGAACATCCAGCGCGAAGACCTCAACCCGCTGGAAGAAGCCGAGGCGCTGCAGCGCCTGATCAGCGAGTTCACCCTGACCCATGCCGAGGCGGCCGAGGCCGTCGGCCGCTCGCGCGCGGCGGTGTCCAACCTGCTGCGCCTGCTGGAACTGCCGGTGGCCATCCGCCTGCTGCTGGAAACCCGCCGCCTGGAAATGGGCCACGCCCGCGCGCTGCTGACCCTGGCCCCGGAACTGGCCGGCAAGCTGGCGCAGGAAGCGGCCGATGAAGGCTGGTCGGTGCGTGAAGTGGAGCGCCGCGCGCAGGCCTTCGCCGCCGGCAAGGTGCCGAGCAACCGCCCGGCGGCCGCGCCGAAGGTGCAGCAGGCCGACATCGCCTCGCTGGAAACCGAACTGTCCGAGTCGCTGGGGACCAAGGTGGCGATCAGCCACGGCCGCGGCGGCAAGGGCAAGCTGATCATCCACTACACCGATCTGGATACCCTCGACGGCGTGCTGGAAAAGCTGCGGACCCGCCAGGGCTGAGTCGCTCGGCACGTGGACAGAGACCTGCAATGACCATCCTGCTCACCGGCGCTGCCGGCTTCATCGGTGCCTACACCGCCCGCGCGCTGCTGGAGGCGGGCCAGCCGGTGGTGGGCCTGGACAACTTCAACGACTACTACGACCCGCAGATCAAGCGGGACCGCGTGGCCGCGCTGTGCCCCACGCTGGATCTGCGCACGCTTGACCTGACCGACCGTGAAGGCCTGGCCGCGCTGTTCGACGAACTGCAGCCGAGCGCGGTGATCCATCTGGCCGCGCAGGCCGGGGTGCGCTATTCGCTGGAGAATCCGCAGGCCTACGTCGACAGCAACCTGGTCGGCTTCGTCAATATCCTGGAACTGTGCCGCCACCGCGGCGTGCAGCATCTGGTCTACGCCTCCAGCAGTTCGGTGTACGGCGATTCGGCCACGCCGCCGTTCTCCGAGGACCAGCGCGTGGACCAGCCGCGCTCGCTGTACGCGGCCACCAAGGCTGCCAACGAGCTGATGGCGCACACCTACGCGCAGCTGTATGGCCTGCGTGCCACCGGCCTGCGCTTCTTCACCGTGTACGGCGCGTGGGGACGGCCGGACATGGCGCCGCTGCTGTTTTCTCGTGCCGTCCTGGCCGGGCGCCCGATCGAGGTGTTCAACCAGGGGCGCATGCAGCGCGATTTCACACATGTCTCCGACATCGTGTCGGGTATCCTCGGCGCGCTCGCGCACCCGGCCGACGGTCCGGTACCGCATCGGGTATTCAACCTCGGCAACCATACGCCGGTCGAGCTGGAGCGCTTCATCAGCGTCATCGAGCAGGCCGCCGGCCGCCCTGCGCAGAAGGTCTACAAGCCGATGCAGCCGGGCGACATGGTCCGCACGATGGCCGACACCCGCCGCGCACATGACGCATTCGGCTTCGATGCGGTGACCCCGATCGAGCAGGGGCTGCCGCCCGTCGTCCAGTGGTGCCGCGAGTATTTCGGCGATCGCGCCTGAGGAGCAATCCTCACACAGCCGGATTCATCTTCGGATAACCTCGGCTTCGGAGAATGCGCGGTCTTTGTCCCCTCTTGGCCGAGTGACCCATGAGCCAACCCGAGCTTTCCGTTGTCGTCCCCGTATTCAACGAGCGCGACAATGTCGCGCCCCTGATCGCCGAAATCGTCGCGGCACTGCGGGGCCGGTTGCTGTTCGAGATCGTCTATGTCGACGATCACTCCCGCGATGACAGCCTGGCGGTGCTGCAGGGCCTGAAAGCCACCACGCCGGAGCTGCGGGTGCTGCACCACGTCGAGCAGAGCGGGCAGAGCACAGCGGTGCGCACCGGTGTCAAGCATGCCCGTGCGCCGTGGATCGCCACCCTGGATGGTGATGGCCAGAACGATCCGGCCGACATCCCCAAGCTGCTGGCGGCCCGCGATGCTGCCGACGGGCAGGTGAAGCTGTTTGCCGGCTGGCGCGTCAACCGCCAGGACAGCGGCAGCAAGCGCTGGGCCAGTCGCTGGGCCAACCGCATCCGGGCGCGCATGCTGCGCGACGATACGCCCGACACCGGCTGCGGCATCAAGCTGTTCGAGCGCGAAGCCTTCCTCGACCTGCCGTATTTCGACCACATGCACCGCTATCTGCCGGCGCTGATGCAGCGTGCCGGTTGGAAGACCACCAGCGTGCCGGTCAACCATCGTCACCGTACCGCTGGCGTCTCCAAGTACAACAACCTCGGCCGTGCGCTGGTCGGCATCCGCGACCTGCGGGGCGTTGCCTGGCTGATCACCCGCAGCAGGCGTACCGCGGTGGAAGAACGATGATGGCGCTGCACTGGCTCGACCAGCCGCTGACCTGGTTGTTCTGGACCGGCCTGCATGTGACGGGCTGGAAGCTGATCGGCTATACCGGCGCACTGATGTTCGGCGGCCGCTGGCTGGTCCAGTTCATCGCCTCCCGGCGTGCCGGCAAGCCGGTCATCCCGCGCCTGTTCTGGTACATGAGCGTGATCGGCAGCCTGATGACGCTGAGCTACTTCCTGTTCTCGGCCAAGCAGGATTCGGTAGGCGTGCTGCAGAACCTGTTCCCGGCGTTCACCGCGCTGTACAGCCTGCACCTGGACATCCGCCATCGCGGCTGGAAGCGGGACAGAGCCAGCCATTGAGGCAGCGCCGGAGCGGAATCGGTAGCGCCGGGCCATGCCCGGCGAAGGTGTGCGGTCCCCGCGTTACCGGTCCTGCAGCGCAGGCAGGACTTTTGAACCATGCCCCGGCTGTCCGGCGGTGCCATGATCGGCGTCTGCCTTCCCGGGAACCTGTGCTCGTGAAAACCCGTCTTGCCGTTGCCCTGCTCATCGCCCTGTCCGCTCCGGCTGCCGTCGTGGCGGCTCCGCCCGCGCTCGCGGCGTCCGCCCCTGCGACCACCGAATCGGCGGCCGATGCCGCCTTCCGCGCGCTGTACGAAAAGGAATGGAAGTGGCGCCAGGCCGGGGGCGGTGAAGCCAGCGAGGATGGCGACGCGCCGGCCAACGCCACGCGGCTGCCCGATGTGGGCGCGGCCGCGCAGCAGGCGCGCCTGAAGGTCTGGGACCAGACCCTGGCCGAGCTGAAGAAGATCGACCCGAAGACACTCAGCGCCGACAACCAGGTGAACTACGCGATCTACCGCGACCAGGTGTTCAACCTCGCCGAGGAGGTGCGTCTGCGGGCCTACGAGATGCCGTTCAACTCCGATTCCTCGTTCTGGTCCAATCTCTCGTTCATGGCCCGGCGCGAGATGAAGACCGCGCAGGACTTCCGTAACTACATCGCACGCCTGGACGATGTGCCGCGCTATTTCGGCCAGCAGACCGAGAACATGCGCGCCGGACTCAAGCGGGGTTTCAGCGTGCCCCGCGCGGTGCTTGACGGGCGCGAGGTCTCCATTGCCACCGTCGCCGAGCTGAAGGACCCTACCGAGTCGCCGCTGTACGCGCCGTTCAAGAAGCTGCCGGCCAGCATTCCGGCGGCCGAGCAGGCGCAGCTGCAGGCGCAGGCCCGTGCGGCGATCAGCGGCAAGGTGGTGCCGGCCTTCCAGCAGCTGCGTACCTTCTTCGTCAATGAGTACGTGCCGCAGGCGCGTACCACCCTGGCGGCCGAAGCGATGCCGGAGGGCAAGGCGTTCTACAGGCAGCAGATCCACGAATACACCACGCTGGACCTGTCGCCGGATGAGATCCATCGCATCGGCCTGGGCGAAGTCGCGCGCATCCAGAAGGAGATGAACGACATCATCCAGCAGGTCGGCTTCAAGGGCAGTTTCGGCGAATTCCTGACCTTCCTGCGCACCGATCCGCAGTTCTACGCCAAGACCCCGAACGAGCTGCTGTATCGGGCGGCGTGGATCTCCAAGCGCATCGATGGTGTCATCGGCAAGTACATGACACTGCCGCGCGCGCGCTTCACCATCGTGCCGGTGCCGCCGGACATCGCGCCGTTCTGGACCGCAGGCCGCGGTGGCATGGGCACCTATTGGCTCAACACCTACAACCTGCCGGCGCGGCCGCTGTACAACCTGCCAGCGCTGACCCTGCACGAGTCCGATCCCGGTCATGCCCTGCAGGGCGCGCTCGCCGCCGAACAGGGCGAACAGCCCGAGTTCCGCCGCAACGCCTACATCTCCGCCTACGGCGAAGGCTGGGGCCTGTACAGCGAGAAGCTGGGCGTGGAGATGGGCATCTATGAAACCCCCTACGAGGATTTCGGTCGCCTCACCTACGAGATGTGGCGCGCCGCACGCCTGGTGATCGATACCGGAGTACACAGCAAGGGCTGGACACGGGAACAGGCCATCGCCTACCTGCGTGACCATACCGCGCTGAGCGAGCACGAAGTGACCACCGAAGTGGATCGCTACATCTCCTGGCCGGGCCAGGCGTTGAGCTACAAGCTCGGCGAGATCGCCATCGTGCGCCTGCGCGCACAGGCCGAGAAGGAGCTGGGCGACAAGTTCGACGTCAAGGGTTTCCATGACGCCGTGCTCAAGCAGGGGTCGGTGCCGCTGCCGGTACTGGAACAGCAGATCCAGGCCTATATCGCGCAGCGCAAGCAGGCCTGATCCGAAATGCCGCCGGGCATGGCCCGGCGCTACCGGAATGCGCGGTGGTAGCGCCGGGCCACGCCCGGCGAGCGCGAAGCGCGGCAGACGGGGCCGGATCACATGATCCTGCCCCGTCGTCTTTCAGCGCACCGGCCGCGGTCTGGCCACGCGCGCCGCGAAGGTCGGCAGCACCAGCAGGGTCAGCGCGGTCGCCGTGATCAGGCCACCGATCACCACCGTCGCCAGCGGTTTCTGCACCTCCGCACCGGAGCCACTGGCGATCGCCATCGGGATGAAGCCGACAATCGCCACCAGTGCCGTGGTCAGCACCGCGCGGATCCGGCTGGCGGCACCGTTGATTGCCGCCTGCAGGGGCAGGTCACCGGCATCGAGCCGCTCGCGGATGGCCTGCATCAACACCAGGCCGTTCAGCGTGGCCACGCCGGACACGGCGATGAAGCCGACCGCCGCCGATACCGAGAAGGGCATGCCACGCAGCAGCAGGGCGAGAATGCCGCCGACCAGCGCCAGCGGCACGCAGCTGAACACCAGCACGGCTTCCTTGCCACTGCGCAGGGCCATGAACAGCAGGCTGCCGATCAGCAGGAACACGACCGGTACCACCGTTGCCAGGCGCTTTTCCGCGCGCTGCAGGTTCTCAAACTGGCCACCCCAGGTGAGATAGGCGCCCGGCGGCAGCGCCACGTCGGCCACCGCTGCCTGCGCTTCGCCGACGAAGCCGCCCAGGTCGCGGCCGCGCACATTGGCCTGCACCACCACCCGGCGGCTGCCATTGTTGCGGCTGATCTGGTTCGGTCCCTCGCTGACCGTGATGCGGGCCACCGAGGACAGCGGAATGACCAGCCCGGCCGGTGTGGCGATCGGCAGCGATGACAGCTGGTCCGGATCGTTGCGCGCGGCATCGTCCAGCCGCACCACCACGTCGAAGCGTCGGTCGCCCTCGAAGATCTTGCCTGCCGCCGTGCCACCGATGCCGGTGGCCAGTGCATCGCTTACGTCCGCAGCGGTCAGCCCGTACTGCGCGGCGGCGACATGGTCGATCTTCACGTTCAGGGTCGGCAGGCCGGAAATCTGCTCCACCCGCACGTCAGCCGCACCGTCCACCGCACGCAGCTTCAACGCGACCTGGTCGGCCACCTTCTGCAGCTGGCTGAAGTCATCGCCGAAGATCATCACCGCCAGGTCGGTGCGCACGCCGGAGATCAGCTCGTTGAAGCGCAGCTCGATCGGCTGGCTGAACTCGAAGCTGTTGCCCAGCTGCTGCCCGGCCAGCGCCTCGAAGCGCGCCACCAGCGCCTCCTTGTCCAGCGTCGGATCGGGCCACTCCTTGCGCGGCTTCAGCACGATCACGCTGTCGGAGATGTTGGTCGGCATCGGGTCGATCGCGGCTTCAGCGGTACCGGTGCGCGAAAACACGGTTTCCACTTCCGGTTGCCCGGCAATCGCCTTTTCCAGCGCCAGCTGCATCGCCAGCGACTGCTCCAGCGAGGTCGACGGTACGCGCAGCGCCTGCATCGCCACGTTGCCCTCATCCAGCGTCGGCATGAATTCGCGGCCCAGCAGCGAGAACGAACCGATGCCCACCACCACCATCATCACCGCGCCGGCCAGCACCGAGCGCGGGTGGTCCACCGCCTTGCGGATCACCGGTTCGATGCGTGCGCGCAGCACGCGGATCAGGCGTGTTTCGTGTTCGCCGTCATCGGCGTGCGCCCCGCTTTCCTTCAGCTTCGGCTCGCGCACCAGCAGCGCAGCCATGGCCGGCACGAAGGTGAAGGAGAACAGGAAGGCACCCACCAGAGCCAGCATGAACGTGGCGGCCATCGGATGAAACGTTTTTCCTTCCACGCCTTCCAGGGTCAGGATCGGCGCAAACACCAGCAGGATGATCAACTGGCCGAACGCCGCTGGACGCGCCATCTTCCGCGCCGACTCCGCCGCCACGCGCAGACGTTCCATCGCGGTCAGCGCACGGCCCAGTTCGGCGCGGCGCTGGCCCAGCATCAGCAGCGTCGACTCGATCACGATCACTGCACCGTCCACCAGGATGCCGAAATCCAGCGCACCCAGGCTCATCAGATTGCCGCTGATGCCGAAGCGGTTCATGCCGATCACGGCGAACAGGAACGACAGCGGAATCACCAGCGCGGTGATGGTTGCCGCGCGCAGGTTGCCCAGCAGCAGGAACAGCACCACCACCACCAGCAGCGCACCTTCGGTGAGGTTCTTTGCCACGGTTCTGATGGTGGAGTTCACCAGCACGCTGCGGTCCAGCACCGGCACGGCCACGATGTCGGCCGGCAACGACCTGTTGACCTGCTCCAGGCGCGCCGCTGCCGCCTGCGCGACGGTGCGGCTGTTGCCACCGGCGATCATCAGGGCGGTACCGAGCACGGCCTCGTGACCATTGCGGCTGGCCGCGCCCAGGCGCGGTGCACGGCTGAGATCGACATCGGCCACGTCGGCCACGCGCACCACCACGCCGTTGCGGGTCGCAACGGGGGCCTGCGCCAGATCATCAGTGGTCAGTGCCAGGCCGTCCGCACGTACCACCAGGCCTTCGCCGGCACGCTGCACGAAACCGGCACCCGCCTGCACGTTGGCGCGCTGCAGTGCCGTGACCAGGTCGGCCAGGCCCAGGCCATGCGCAGCCAGCCTGGCAGTGTCCGGGTGCACGCCGTACTCCTTCACGTACCCGCCGACCGTATCGACGCCGGCCAATCCCGGGCTGGAGCGCATCTGCGGCGCGATGATCCAGTCCTGCACCGTACGCAGGTAGGTGGCGCGTTCTTCCGGCGTGCGCAGCAGGCTGCCCTCCGGCGTCCGGTAGACCTCGCCGGCCTGCCAGCCCGCATCCCCCGGTCTGGCCAGCCGGGCGGGATCGAACGGGGTGAAGTCCACCGTCCACATCAGCACCTCGCCCAGGCCGGTGGTGACCGGCGACAGCAGCGGCGACGCGCCATCGGGCAGATCTTCCGCCGCTTCACGCATGCGCTCGGCCACCTGCTGGCGGGCGAAGTAGATGTCGGTCGCGTCGGTGAAGATCGCGGTGACCTGGGAGAAGCCGTTGCGCGACAGCGAACGGGTGGTGGTCAGGCCGGGAATGCCGGCCAGCGCGGTTTCCAGCGGGTAGGTCACCTGCCGCTCGATCTGTTCCGGTGTCAGCGCAGGTGCCACCGTGTTGATCTGCACCTGGCGGTTGGTGATGTCCGGCACGGCGTCGATCGGCAGCTTGCCCAGCTGGAACAGGCCCCAGGCCGCGATCAGCGCCGCCAGGAACACCACCAGCCAGCGGAAGCGCACCGCTGATTCAATGATGAGCTTGAACATGGTCGCCTCCTCAGTGGCCGTGCTCGGCTTCGCCCTTGGCCAGTTCGGCCTTGAGCAGGAAGGCATTGGTGCCGACGATGCGCTCGTTGCCGCTCAGTCCACCGAGGATCTCGATGCGATCACCGGCACGACGGCCGGCGAGCACCGGCTGTGCCTTGAAACCGCCTTCCACGGCGACGAACACGGCGCTGCTGCCGTCGACGTTCTGCACGGCATCGGCTGGCACGCTCAGTGCACCGTCCCGGCCTTCGGTGACCACCCTGGCCGACACCGGCGAACCGGCCGGCGGCAAGGCCGCCTCCACCGGCGTCGCGCGGATGACCGCCACGCCGCCCTGCTGGCGCACGTCGGCCGCAGAGCCGGTGACCGTGGCGGTGAAGCTGCCGCCCGGCACCGTGACGTCCAGCGTCATGCCCGGGGTGACCTGCGCGGCCAGCGCAGGCGGTGCGGTGAACACCAGTTCGTTCATCGCCGGATCGGCGACATCGGCCACCGCGCTGCCTGCGGCGACCACGCCGCCTGGAGTGACCTGGACGTTGCCGACGATGCCGGTCACCGGGCTGGTGATGCGCACGCGGCCACTGGCATCGGGCGCACCGTTGGCCGCGGCCTGCGCCTGTGCGGCAGTCGCCTGCGCCTGTGCGGCCAGCGAACGGGCGCGCGATGCTTCCAGCTCCTGGCGGGCGACCACGCCCTGTTCGACCAGCGCCTTGTCGCGGCCGTAGGCCAGGCGTGCCGCCTCGGCTTCGGCCGATGCGGCCAGAGCGTTGGCGCGGAACACGGCGGCTTCGCCGCTGACCACGATCGCCAAGGCCTGGTTCTGCTTCACCGCTGTACCTGGTGCCACCAGCACGCGTTCGACGCGACCGCTCACGGTGGACGCCACCGAGGCACGTGCGCCCACCGATGGTTCGACACGGCCCGACAGGCGGGTGGAGCCGCCACCACCGCGTCCGACGGCCACCACTTCGATACCGGACGCCTTGATCTGTTCCGGCGTCAGCTGCACCACGCCTTCGTCGGCGTCGGCCGGTGCCTTGGTCGCCTCGGCCTTGGCGTCCGGGCTGTCAGCTGCGTGGCCGTGGCCGTCATCGCTGCCGGCTTTGGCTGCAGTGGCATCGGCTGTTTCCGGTGTCTGTGCGTTGCCGGCGCAGCCGGCGAGGAGAACGGCCAGCACGACGCCGCCAAGCAGGGGAAAGGAACGGGACAGTGTCATGGGGCCTCCATAAAGGGTGCGCGCCCCTCGAGGCGGGCAAGATCGATTTCAGCGGCGACGCGCGACAGGCGTGCATCCACCGCGGTGCCGCGGGCGGCAATGAGCGCGCTGCGCGTGCTGCGCAGTTCCAGCTGCGAGATGCGTCCGGCATCGAAGCCGACGCGGGCCAGCCGATAGGCTTCCTCGGCCGCCACCACGCTTTCATCGGCGGCGCGGGTGCGGCTGCTGGCGGCCTTCAGCCCGGCAATGGCCGACAGCCGTCCGGCCTCGCTGTCGCGGCGTTGCTGGTCCAGGCGGGCTTCGGCCGCGCGCTGGTCGGCACTGGCGGCACGGATGCCGCCCCGGTTGCGGTCGAACAACGGCACGGTCAGGCTGACGCCGAGCGTGTAAGCGCGTTCGCCGCCTTCGCGGAAGCGGGTCTGTCCGGCGGTCAGGCTCAGGTCGGGCAGCGCCCGTTTGCGCTCGACGTCCACCAGCCGGCCGGCCGCATCGGCTTCGGCTTCGGCGATACGCACCGCGAGTGCGGCATCGGTGGCGCCGCGTGGCAGCGGAGGTGCGCGGTCGAGCAGGCTGCTGTCGATCGACTGCACCGGCGAATCCAGCAGCGCGGCGCCGGCCAGGCGCGCCAGCGCGGCGTCGCGGAAGGCCTGCGCCTCGTCCAGCGCGGCGCTGGCATTGGCCACCTCGCTCTGCGCCTGCACCGCACGCAGTTGCGGTTCACGCCCTTGCCTGACCATGGCATTGACGGCCTTGGCATCGTCGCGGGTCAGGGCCAGCGCCTCTTCGGCCAGGGTGTAGCGGCGCAATGCGCTCTCTGCCTGTGCGTAGGCCGCGGCCAGCTGGCCGGCAACATCACTGCGGCTTTGCGCGCCACGCAGATTGGCGGCCTGGGCCTCGGCACGGGCGGCACGTACGCGCGCGCCGCGCTGGCCCCAGACCTCCAGCGGCTGGGACAGGCTGAGCACACTGTCGGCCTTGCCCATGCCGCCGTAGGAGCCGGTGCCCCACGCGTTCTCGGCCGACCAGGAAAGGGAAGGATTGGGCAGCGCACGGGCCTGGTCGGCGCGGGCGTCGGCAGCCTCGGCCAGCGCCGAGCCCACACGGGCGCCGGGCAGCTGGTCCAGTCGTTCAAGCAGGGTGTCGTAGGAAGGAGCAGCTTGCGCCATCACCGATGCCGCCGGGGCCAGGCCCAGCAACACGGCGACGACCAGCCCGGCCGCACGCGGCGACCGTGGTGTCAGGATCGACATAGGGGGATTCCGGTTGTGAGTGAAACGGGAGCCCGCAGCAGCGGGACGCGCTCAGCTCACGCCCGGGGGGGACGCGTCAGTTCATCCTGGGCGACGGCGTAGGCCGTCGCATCGCCGGCCGTCATCCAGCGCGCCGGCAGCGGCGCATCGAAGGCGGCGAAGGTGTTCGCCGGCAGGCTGGAGGTGGAATGGTGGCAGTGGTTATGCGTGCAGGCACCGGTGTGCTTGCTGTCACTGTCGCCTGCGGTGTCATCGGCCGCCGACTCCACATGTGCCACGCTGGCATGCGGTTCCACCGCGCACGCCAGCGCGTCGGCCACCGGCACGACCACGAATGCCGCCATCAGCAGCATCAGCAGGTACGAGCGTAGGTGGCGGGCGATCCGGCGCATGGAGGGGAGGCTAGCAAGCGGTTTTCGCCGGATACAATATCAATGGCCACTTCGGGAATTCGTCGGAATCTCCCGTTCAGCTGGGGGGGATTGCGCTTTTCCACCCCCCGCCCCGCATCGAGTCCCGTCACCGAGGCAGGAAGATGAACGCACGCATTGCCACCGCAGGCCTGGTGCTGCTTCTGGCCAGCCCGGCCGCCCGCGCAGCCGACGACGTCTATGTGGAATTCCTGTGGTCGCCGACGCCGGCCGATGCACTGGCGCGCTCGCAGACACAGCTGTTCATTGCCGATGGACAGCATGACCATCGTATCTGCGTGGCCGCCGATCTCGACGACACCGACGTGGGTGGGCTGCAGATCGAGATCCGCGATGCCAAGGGTGGACGGGTCTCGCGCACGGCCCATGAGGATTACCGTGGCCGCAAGAAATGCTACGAGGCCAATCTGGGCACTGCCGGTGCCGCAGGGATGTGGACCGTCGACGCCGTGCTGGGCGATGGGCGCCGTGGCAGTGCGCAGATCCGCGTGGACCACCGGCTCGAAACGTCGCCCCTGTACCTGCGGCACGACCAGCCGTACGTGGCTGGGCGGCCGAACTACGACGCGTCCATTCCGCCGGCCGAGTGGGTGGGCACGCTGGTCTGGGCGATGGATGTGGATGCGGAGGGCAATGTGACCCACGTTGAGGTAGAGCATGCCGAGGGCGTGGGTGAGCGCCTGCGCGAGCGTGCGCTTGCGGCAGGCTGGTTGAGCCGGTTCGGCCCCGACCCGGCCCGCCAGGCGAAGCCGTTGCGCTGGCGCCGCACGCTGCAGTTCGCATCCGAGTAGCCCTGGCAGCCGGTGCGGGCCGGCGGCGTTCCGCTCACGGCAGTTTCGCGATCACCTTGATCTCGAACTGGAAGCCGTACAGCCAGGTCACGCCGATACCGGTCAGGGTGGGGTGGGGCGCCTCTCCCCAGTACTCGGGCACGATCGCCCAGGCCTTCTCGAAGTTCTTCTCCGGATCGACCAGGAACACGGTCACGTCGATCACGTCATCGAACGTGCAGTCTGCGGCGGCCAGCACCGCATTGAGATTGTCGAAGGCGCGACGGACCTGCGCCTCGAAGTCCGGTTCGGGCGAGCCATCCTCGCGGCTGCCGACCTGCCCGGAGACGAACAGGAAGCCATTGGAGCGGATCGCCGGAGAGTAGCGGTTGCGGTCATACAGGGCCTGGCGGCCAACGGGGAAAACGACATCGCGGTGTGACATGGGAAGGGCCTGATGGGAAGAACCGCCATCCTGCTCGCGATTGTTGTCTGGATATACCGCGATGATCGGACTAGATTGATCGCACAACCCAAACAATCGGATCGCCGATGGACCGCTTCGAGGCCATGCGCGCCTTTGCCCGTGTGGTGGAGACCGGCAGCTTCACCCGTGCCGCGACGACCCTGCAGATCAGTCGCACCACGGTGACCCAGCTGGTGCAGCAGCTGGAAGCGCACCTGCGTCTGCGCCTGCTCAACCGCACCACGCGGCGGGTCAGCGTCACCGCCGATGGTGCGGCCTACTACCCCCGCATTGCCCGCCTGCTGGCCGAGCTGGAAGAGGTCGAGGGTGGCCTGGGCGATGCCGCCGTGCAGCCGCGCGGCCGCCTGCGCATCGACGTGCCCGGGCCCTATGCGCGGCTGCGGCTGGTGCCGGCACTGCCGGACTTCCAGGCGCGCTACCCCGAGATCCAGCTGGACATCGGCGTCAGCGACCGCGAGGTCGACGTCATCGCCGACAACGTCGACTGCGTGATCCGTGGCGGCACCCCGGCCGACCCGGCCCTGGTGGCACGGCCGCTGGGCGAGCTGCCGATCGGCTTCCACGCCAGCCCGGACTACGTGCAGCGCTTTGGTCTGCCGGAGCATCCGCGCGCGCTGGAGGGACCGCAGCACCACATGGTCGGGCTGCTCAGCCCACGCAGCGGGCGGGCGCGGGTCTTCGCCGCGCGGCGCGGCGATGAGACCGTCCAGGTGCAGGGCCGCCATACGGTCGGCTTCGATGACGGCAATGCCTACCTCGCCGCCGGCCTGGCCGGGCTGGGCGTGGTCGCCCTGCCCAGCTACATGGCCGAGCCGCACGTGGCACGCGGTGAACTGCTGCCGCTGCTGCAGGCCTGGCAGCTGCCGTCGATGCCGATGCACATCATGTTTGCGCCGAACCGGCACATGAGCCAGCGCCTGCGGGTATTCATCGACTGGGTGGTGGAAGCGCTGGGGTGATGGACCCGCAGGGCCGAGCCCACGCCCGGCCGCTCCTGTGGGTAACTTGCGCAAGGCCTTGATTGCATGCATAATGCGCGGCTCGCTGTGTCCGGTTTCGTGCCGGGCGGCGCCCCCGGGAGCACGTCCCCGGCCGCCCAACGCCAGCGTAACCCTTTGATTCTCTTGACGTGTGGTGGGCAACCACCGAGGCCGCCGTCTCCCGGGCTACGGGCTGACAACAACTACTATCGAGGTGCGCAATGTCCCGCGTATGCCAGGTTTCCGGCAAGCGAGTGCAGACGGGTAACAACGTCTCGCACGCCAACAACAAGACCCGTCGTCGTTTCCTGCCGAATCTGCACGAGCGCCGTTTCTGGGTGGCCAGCGAGAACCGCTGGGTCAAGCTTCGTGTTTCCGCGCATGCACTGCGCACCATCGACAAGAACGGCATCGATTCCGTTCTGGCTGAGCTGCGTGCGCGCGGCGAAAAGGTCTGAGGAGTAAAGCATCATGGCAGGCAAGCGCGATAAGGTCCGTATGATTTCCTCGGCCGGTACCGGCCACTTCTACACCACGGACAAGAACAAGAAGAACACCCCGGGGAAGATGGAATTCCTGAAGTACGATCCGGTCGTGCGCAAGCACGTCCTGTACAAGGAAGGCAAGATCAAGTAATCCGCACGGATTGCTGGTCCCCGCGAAGAAACCCGCCCTTGTGGCGGGTTTTTTCTTGCCTGTCGTCTGGTCTGGTGGGTGTCGACCCTTGGCCGGCACGGCCGTACTCCTTGCGCAGGCTGTCGCCTATGGCGCAGTGCGCGGAATCATGGGCCGAATGCGATAAGTGATTGTTCCTACCGGTTCCGGCAGTTCGCGCGGTTCAAATCGATTGGAACGACGGGCCCTGCCGCGCCCATGATGGCAAGCCGCTGCGGTTGCAGTGGCCGGGCTTGCAATCCCGTGAAGTCAATCATGAGTAGACTCGCCCGCCGTCGCCGGAGATCCCTCCGGCGACGGTTGGTGACCTATCCGCCTCTATGGCGGACGGTGCGTGGGGGCCTCGCGCCCGCCGGTTCGTTTGCTCATTGATTGCTTCCCGGTATTGCAACCACGCATCGTCCGCCACCTTCACCGGTGGCCAGATCCGTTGAAGGAGGCTGCATGAACACCCCATCACACCGGCAGGACCTGGAACTGGGCTGGCTGCGCCTGCAGCGCATGCTGGAAGGCATCGAAGGCATGGCGCTGCTGCTGTGCGACCACCATCTGGCGCTGAGCAAGGGTATCTCCTCGCCGCTGCCGGATGCACAGCTGGAGCGGGCGGCGCAGGCCATTGCCTGCATGGCGCTCAACGGCCGCCGCCACGCCGAATCGGTGCGCCAGCTGAGCGAGGTGCCGGTGCGGCATTGAAGCCCGCCCTCTCTTGTAGAGCCGAGCCCGTGCCCGGCTGCGCTGAGGCAGTCGAGCAAGCTCGACTCTACACACCCTGCTGGGCAGAATGGCCCATCACCTGCCGACGGACGACGCGATGCTGGTTGAGTGGTTGCTGGGATCGTATCTGCTGCTGATCGACTGGCTGATCCGGCTGGTCGCGCTGTGCTGGATTCCGACCCGCACCACGCCGGGCGCGGCCCGCAGCTGGCTGCTGCTGGTCGGTTTCGTGCCGCTGCTGGGCCTGCCGCTGTATCTGCTGTTCGGCCACCCGTGGCTGTCGCGCGAGCGCATCCGCCGCCAGGCCGAGGCCTCGCAGGTCATCCGCGAAGAGCAGGCGCTGCAGCGCCGCCTGCGCTGGAAGCCGGAACCGGATACGGCCAGTGCGGAAATCGTGCCGCTGGTGCAGCGCCAGGGCGATTTCATGCCGGTGCACGGCAACGCCGTCGATCTGCTCACCGATTACGACGAATCGCTGCACACGCTCATCGCCGACATCGACCAGGCCGAAGACCGCGTGCACCTGCTGTACTACCTGATGTTCGACGATTCGGTGGGCGAGGCCATCGTCGAGGCGCTGCAGCGTGCCGCCGCCCGCGGCGTGCAGTGCAGGGTGCTGCTGGACGCGGTGGGCGCCAAGCGCGGCCTGCGCGCCTACCGCAAGCGCCTGCAGGCGCGCGATATCGAAGTGCGGGCGATGCTGCCCGGCGGGCTGCGCTGGCGCCGCAGCGGCCGCATGGACCTGCGCAACCATCGCAAGATTGCGGTGATCGACAACGAAGTGGGCTACATCGGTTCGCAGAACCTGGCACGGCCGGAGTTCGTGCCAGGCCATCCCAACCGCGAGCTGGTGGCGCGTGTGCGCGGCCCGGCGGTGGCACACCTGGAAGCCGTGTTCGCCAGCGACTGGTACATCGAGACCGGCCAGCGCCTGGACGTCATTGCCGACGTACCCGAGTGCAGCGACGATGTTGCCACCCAGCTGCTGCCCAGCGGGCCGGCCTATCCGTACAGCAACGCGCGTGATGCCGTCGCCGCACTGATCCATCTGGCCCGCCGGCGGCTGGTGATGGTCACCCCGTACTTCGTGCCGGACGAAGCGACCCTGAGCGCGCTGCGCATCGCCGCGCTGTCCGGGGTGCAGGTGCAGCTGATCCTGTCGGCCAGCAACAACCAGCGGCTGACCGCCTGGGCGCAGGAGGCCTACTACGACGAGCTGCTGCGCTGTGGCGTGCGCATTGCCCTGTACGAGCCGCAGTTCCTGCACGCCAAGCACATGAGCGTGGATGAAGACATCGCGGTGCTCGGCTCGATCAACATGGATATCCGCTCGTTCGCGCTGAATGCCGAGATCGGTCTGGTCTGCTACGACCGCGTGCTGGTGACGCAGCTGTGTGCCATTGAAGACGATTACCTGCGCCAGTCGCGCCAGCTCGATCTGCAGCAGTGGCGCAAGCGTCCTGCCTGGCGCCGCAGCCGCGAAGGCATCGCACGCCTGGCCGACGCGTTGATGTGAACCGGCGCGCCGGAAATCGAGCGGATTCGATCATTGCGCACGCGGCGGCACTCCGGCCCGTCATGGCCGATGGCCTACAATCGGCACATGACTGATTCACCGTGTAATGGCGAACTGGACCTGGCGATCATCGGTGGTGGTGCGGCCGGGGTGCTGGTGGCGATCCAGGTGCTGCGCCAGGCCCGGTCGCCACTGGCGCTGGCCATCTTCGAACCCGCCTCGCAGCTGGCCCAGGGCATCGCCTATGCCACGCCGTGGCCGGAGCACCTGCTGAATGTGCCGGCGGCGAAAATGAGTGCGTTCGCCGAGCAGCCGGCTGACTTCCTCGATTACCTGATGGCCGTCAACGCCTACCCGGGCGAGACGCGCGAGGTGCTGGGCGAGCGTTATGTCGGCCGCCATCATTTCGCCGCGTACCTGCAGCAGCGTCTGCAGGAGGCGGTTGCGGCCAGCCCGGCGCAGCTGCAGGTGATCGCGCAGCCGGTGCGGGGCCTCACCCCGGATGACTCCGGTTACCGCCTGCAGCTGGGCGATGGCCACATATGGCATGCCGCGCAGGGGGTGCTCGCCACCGGCAACAGCATGCGTCCGCTGCCGGTGGCCGGTGCCGATGGACTGCCTGCCGACACCGTGGTCGAAGCCTGGGACTACGACGGCGTGCGCGCGTTGGCAGGCGCGCACGCGCTGGCCATCGTCGGTTCCGGTCTGAGCATGGCTGATACGGTGCTGGCGCTGGTCGCGGCCGGTCACACCGGCCCGCTGCATGTGATTTCCCGTCACGGCCTGCTGCCGCTGCCGCACGCGCACGCGGGCCTGCCTGATTTCGACCCTGCCCCCCTGCTGCCGATGACGCTGCGCCAGCGCCTGCGCACGCTGCGCCGGCAGGTGCGCCGGGCCGAGGCGGATGGCCTGCCCTGGCAGGGCGTGATGGACCGCCTCCGTCCGCATGGACAGGCGCTGTGGTGCAGCCTCGACGAGGCCGACCAGCGGCGGTTCCTGCGCCATGTGGTGCGCTACTGGGATGTACATCGCCATCGCATCGCCGAAGAGGTCGATGCACAGTTGCGCGCATTGCAGGCCAGCGGTCAGCTGCGCGTGCATCGCGCACGCCTGGATCGGGTCTGGCGTGAGGGCGATGCGCTGCAGCTGTCGGGCCACGATGCGGCCGGACACCCGCAGCAGTGGACGATCGGGGGTGTGATCAACGCCACCGGTGTGGAGACCCGCGCCACCGCGTTGCGCAATCCGTTGCTGCAGCAGCTTCAGGCCGATGGCCTGGCCCGTCCCGGGCCGCATGGGCTGGGCCTGGACAGCACGGTGCCCGGCGACCGCGTGCGCAGCGCCGGCGGCCAGCCGCAGGCGCGGCTGGGCGTACTTGGCAGCCTGCGCATCGGCAGCCTGTGGGAAAGCCTGGCGGTGCCTGAACTGCGCCAGCAGGCGCAGGCACTGGCCACCCAGGTGGTCGCAGGAGCCGCGACGGCGATGCCGTAAAATGGGGGCATGGATGTCTCCCACCTGCTTGATGGCCTGAACCCGGCCCAGCGCGAAGCCGTCTCCGCTCCCCCCGGCCACCACCTGGTGCTGGCCGGTGCCGGTTCCGGCAAGACCCGCGTACTTACCCACCGCATCGCCTGGCTGCATGAAGTCGAAGGCGTGCCGACCCATGGCATCTTCGCGGTGACCTTCACCAACAAGGCCGCCGGCGAGATGCGCCACCGCATCGACGCACAGCTGCCGCATGGCAGCCGTGGCATGTGGATCGGTACCTTCCACGGCCTGGCCAACCGCCTGCTGCGCCTGCACTGGCAGGACGCGAAGCTGCCCGAAGGTTTCCAGGTGATGGATTCGGACGACCAGCTGCGGCTGGTCAAGCGTGTGGTGCAGGCGCTGGAGATCGACGACGGCAAGCATCCGCCCAAGCAGATCGCGTGGTGGATCAACGAACAGAAGGATGAAGGCCGCCGCCCGCAGCACATCCAGCCCGAGCCGCACGATGCGTGGCTGGAAACCATGCGCCAGGCCTACATCGAGTACCAGGCGCGCTGCGACCGTGCCGGCCTGGTCGACTTCGCCGAACTGCTGCTGCGCGCGCATGAGCTGCTGCGTGACAATCCCGGCCTGCTGGCGCACTACCGCGCCCGCTTCCGCGAGATCCTGGTGGACGAGTTCCAGGACACCAATGCCATCCAGTACGCCTTCGTGCGCGTGCTGGCCGGGGAGTCCGGCCATGTGTTCGTGGTCGGCGACGACGACCAGGCCATCTACGGCTGGCGCGGTGCCAAGGTGGAGAACGTGCAGGGCTTCCTGCGTGATTTCCCGGGCGCGCAGACCATCCGCCTGGAACAGAACTACCGCTCCACGGCCAACATCCTCGGTGCTGCCAACGCGGTGATCGCGCACAACCCCGATCGCATCGGCAAGCAGCTGTGGACCGACAGCGGTGACGGCGAGCCGATCGACCTGTACGCGGCGTACAACGAGATGGACGAGGCCCGCTACATCGTCGAACGTGCCCGCCAGTGGGTGCGCGATGGTGGCAGCTACACCGAAGTGGCCGTGCTCTACCGCAGCAATGCCCAGTCGCGCGCGCTGGAAGAAGCTCTGCTGAGCGAGCAGGTGCCGTACCGCGTGTACGGCGGCATGCGCTTCTTCGAACGCGCCGAGATCAAGGACGCGCTGGCCTACCTGCGCCTGCTCTCCAACCGCAATGACGATGCCGCCTTCGAGCGCGCGGTGAACACGCCGACCCGCGGCATCGGTGAACGCACTCTCGACGAAGTGCGGCGCGAAGCACGAGCGCAGGGCATTTCGCTGTGGGAAGCCACCATGCTGGTCACCCAGGGCAATGCGCTGGCCGCGCGTGCGCGCAACGCACTGGCGGGATTCCTGGTGCTGGTCAACGAACTGCAGGCGCAGACCCGGGACATGACCCTGGCCGAGCGCGTGGACCACGTGCTCTCGCGCTCGCAGCTGCGTGAGCACTGGAGCAAGGAAAGCCGCAATTCGCTCGACTCCGAATCGCGCACCGACAACCTCGACGAACTGGTCTCGGTCGCCTCGCGCTTCGTGCGGCGGGCCGATGACATCGAGGAAGTGGGCGAGGACATGGACGAGCTGGTGGCGTTCCTGGCCTACGCTGCGCTGGAGGCCGGCGAGGGCCAGGCGCAGGCCGGCGAGGACGGCGTGCAGCTGATGACCCTGCATTCGGCGAAGGGCCTGGAATTCCCCCTGGTGTTCCTGGCCGGCATGGAGGATGGCCTGTTCCCGAGCGCGCGTTCGCTGGAAGAAAGCGGCCGGCTGGAGGAAGAGCGGCGCCTGGCGTATGTGGGCATCACCCGGGCGCGGCAGAAGCTGGTGCTGTGCTACGCCGAATCACGCCGCATCCATGGCCAGGACAACTACAGCCTGCCTTCGCGATTCCTGCGTGAGATTCCACGCGGTCTGCTGCATGAAGTGCGGCCGAAGGTGCAGGTCTCGCGTCCCGCGTCGCTGGGCAGCAGCCGGGTGATGGGGCATGCCGCCATCGAGCTGCCGCCGATCAAGCTCGGCGCGCTGGTCAGCCATCCCAAGTTCGGCGAAGGCATGGTGACCGATTACGAAGGCAACGGCGCCCACGCCCGCGTGCAGGTCGAGTTCGCCGACGCCGGCAGCAAGTGGCTGGTGATGGCCTACGCCAACCTGACGGTGATCTGATTCCCGTCGAGGGGTCGCTGGGATACCTGTAGAGCCGAGCCCATGCTCGGCTGCTTCTGGTGGGAAAAGCAGCCGAGCATGGGCTCGGCTCTACAATAGGCGGCATCTCTTCCAGGAATGCCCCCATGACCGAGCCCACGCTGCATGTCACCGTGACCTTGAACGCCAGGCTGCAGCCTGAGCATCGCCACGAGCTGTTCGAGGATCCGCTGGACGCGCTGCTGCAGGCCGCCGAAGTGGGCGAAATCACCGGCGGCGGGACCGCCCTCTCCGATGACGGCGAGGTCGAGTACGGCGACATCGAGGTGGCGCTTCATGACGCGGCAGGTGTGCCGAAGTTGATCGATCTGCTGGAGCAGCTGGGCGCGCCGAAGGGGTCGAAGGTGCAGGGCGCCGGGGACGGCGACCGCGGTTTCGGCGTCACCGAAGGGCTGGGCATCTATCTGGATGGCCAGAACCTGCCGGACGAGGTCTACGAACAATGCGATTCCAACCATGTGTTCGAACAGCTGTCCGAACGCATCGATGGCCTGGGTGAGATCTGCAGCTGGTGGCAGGGCCCGACCGAGACCGCGCTGTACATGTACGGCCAGTCGTTCGAGGCGATGCGTGATGCGATCGCCGGGTTCGTGGCCAGCTACCCGCTGTGCCAGAACGCACGCGTGGTGCAGATCGCCTGAGAGGGCCACCTGTAGAGCCGAGCCCACGCTCGGCTCATCCATCCGGAGCCGAGCATGGGCTCGGCTCTACAGGCGCCGGATTGATCCTGCTCAAAGCGCCACGTGCACATCGGGTGTGCAATGGTGGCGTTCCCATCCGGCGGATTGCCACGGAGCCCCACCATGTACACGCGCATCCTGATCGCCACCGACGGGTCCGAGCTGGCCGACAAGGGCCTGGCCAAGGGCCTGGAGCTGGCCAAGGACCTCAACGCCGAGGTCGATATCGTCACCGTTTCCGAGCCGTGGGCCGTCGGCATGTACGACGCCATGGGCTGGAGCGTGGGCTACATGAACAGCCCCGAGTACAAGGCCGACCGCGAGGAAGGCGCGCAGAAGGTGCTGCAGCCGGCGCTGGCCAAGGCCGCCGAACAGGGCATTACCGCCAACCCGGTGCACGTACTGGACCGCTACGCGGCCGACGGCATCATCGAGACCGCTGCCGAGCGCAACAGCGACCTGATCGTGATGACCTCGCATGGCCGTCGTGGCGTGACCCGCGTGCTGCTGGGCAGCCAGACCGCCGAGGTGCTGGCACGCAGCACGCTTCCGGTGCTGGTCATCCGCTGAGGCACGTGTTCCCGGGGAGGGGACAACGACGCCGGCCGCAGGATGCGCGCCGGCGTCATCTTTTGTGCAGCCGGGCTCGCTGGGGTCGGATCCTGCGGAAAGGGATCCGACCCCTGTCACATCACCAGCTGTAGAGCTTCCAGTACACCGGCGAGACGCCGTCCTTGTCGGTGTCCATGCGGCCATCGCCGTTCTTGTCGTACATGTAGAACGGGGCACCCCGCGACGGCGTCACCTTGACCATGCGCAGCTGCCCGGCCACGCGGTACTCCTCGATGGTGTCGCCGTTGCTCATGGTGCGGCTGGAGACCTCGGCGCCCTTGACGTCGACCGGGGGCGCCCCGGCGCCACCCATGCTGGCGCAGCCGGCAAGCAGGAGCAGGGAGGCCAGCATCAGAGTCTTCATGGGCGGTGGTCCTTTGCCTGGAAAGAGATTCGATTATGCCCCATCGTCGGGCATGCGCCGTGTCGCCGCTGTGCAGGGACAGGCGCGTAGAATCGCTGCATGAGCAGATTAGTCCTGATCGACGGGTCCAGTTACCTGTACCGCGCGTTCCACGCGCTGCCGCCCCTGTCCAATGCACAGGGCGAGCCCACCGGCGCGCTGTTCGGCGTGGTCAACATGCTGCGCTCGACGCTGAAGGAGCGGCCGGCCTACGTCGCGTTCGTCGTCGATGCGCCCGGCAAGACCTTCCGTGATGACCTGTACGACCAGTACAAGGCCAACCGTCCCCCGATGCCCGACGAGCTGCGCAGCCAGGTCGAGCCGATGTGCCGCATCGTCGAAGCGCTGGGCATCAGCATCCTGCGCGTTCCGGGCGTGGAAGCCGACGATGTGATCGGCACGCTGGCCCTGCAGGGCCAGGCGCAGGACCTGAAGGTGACGATCTCCACCGGCGACAAGGACTTCGCCCAGCTGGTGCGGCCGGGCATCGAACTGGTCAACACCATGACCGGCAGCCGCATGGATTCGGACGCGGCGGTGATGGAGAAGTTCGGTGTGCGCGCCGACCAGATCGTCGACCTGCTGGCGTTGATGGGCGACAGCGTCGACAACGTGCCGGGCGTGGAAAAGTGCGGGCCGAAGACCGCCGCCAAGTGGCTGGCCGAGTACCAGCACCTGGAGGGCGTGATGGCCGCCGCGCCGTCCATGAAGGGCAAGATCGGCGAGAACCTGCGTGCGGCGCTGGAGCGCCTGCCGCTGAACCGCGAGCTGGTGACGATCCGCACCGACGTCGCGCTGGAGGCCACCCCGACCACGCTGGCGCTGCGCGAACAGGACGTGCCGGCGCTGACTGAGCTGTACACGCGCTACGGGTTCACCCAGGCGCTGAAGGAACTGGGGGCACCGCTGCCGGCACCGGCCGTGGCCAGCGAGGCGGCACCGAGCCTGCGTGGCACGGCGGCCGGCTTCGCCCGTGGCAGTGCGGAGGCACCGGCCGAGGGCACGCTGGATCCGGCACTGGCCGCGCCAGGTGAATACGAGACCGTGCTTACCAGCGGACAGCTGCAGGCCTGGGTGGAGCGGCTGCAGCAGGCCGACCTGATCAGCTTCGATACCGAGACCGACGCGCTGGATGCGATGCGCGCGCGCCTGGTCGGTGTCAGCCTGGCGGTCGAGCCGGGCAGGGCGGCCTACATCCCGGTGGGCCATGACTACCCCGGCGCACCGGCGCAGCTGCCGCTGCAGCAGGTGCTGGACGCGTTGCGCCCGGTGCTGCAGGACCCGGCAAGGAAGAAGCTGGGCCAGCACGGCAAGTACGACCTGCATGTGCTGCGGCGCCACGGTGTCGAGGTGCAGGGTTACCACGACGACACCATGCTTGAGAGCTTCGTGCTCAATTCCACCGCCACCCGCCACGACATGGATTCGCTGGCCCTGCGTTACCTGGGCTACACCACCATCAAGTTCGAGGACGTGGCCGGCAAGGGCGCCAAGCAGATTCCGTTCTCGCAGGTGGGCATCGACGAGGCCAGCCGCTATGCGGCCGAGGACGCCGACATCACCCTGCGCCTGCATCGCGCGCTGCAACCGCAGCTGCTGGCCGAACCTGCCTTGGACCGCGTGTACCGCGACATCGAGATGCCCCTGGTGCCGGTGCTGGCCAGCATCGAGGCCAACGGCGTGCGCATCGATGCCGACGAGCTGCGCCGGCAGAGCCAGGACCTGTCTTCGCGCATGCTGGCCGCGCAGCAGAAGGCCACCGAGCTGGCCGGGCGCAGTTTCAACCTGGATTCGCCGAAGCAGCTGCAGGCCGTGCTGTTCGACGAGCTGAAGCTGCCGGCGGTGGTGAAGACTCCGAAGGGCCAGCCCAGCACCAATGAAGAGGCGCTGGAGGCGATCGCCGACCAGCATGAGCTGCCGCGGGTGATCCTCGATTACCGTGGCCTGGCCAAGCTGCGCAGCACCTATACCGACAAGCTGCCGGAGATGGTCAACCCGGATACCGGCAGGGTGCACACCAGCTACCACCAGTCCGGCGCTGCCACCGGCCGCCTGTCCTCCTCGGACCCGAACCTGCAGAACATCCCGATCCGCACCGAAGATGGCCGCCGCATCCGCCGCGCCTTCGTCGCACCGGAGGGCTGCCAGCTGCTGGCCGCCGACTATTCACAGATCGAACTGCGGATCATGGCCCACCTGTCCGAAGACCCGGGCTTGGTGCGCGCCTTCGAGCAGGGCGCCGACGTGCACCGCGCCACCGCCGCAGAAGTGTTCGGCCGCACCCTGGACGAGGTGACGCCGAACGAGCGCCGCGCGGCCAAGGCGATCAATTTCGGCCTGATGTACGGCATGAGTGCCTTCGGCCTGGCCCGCAACCTGGGCATCGACCGGGGCCAGGCGCAGGATTATGTGGCGTTGTACTTCAGCCGTTACCCGGGCGTGCGTGACTTCATGGAGCGGATGCGCCAGCAGGCCCGTGACCAGGGCTATGTGGAGACGCTGTTCGGCCGCCGCCTGTATCTGAACGATATCCATGCACGCAACCAGGGCCTGCGTGCCGGTGCTGAACGCGCGGCGATCAACGCGCCGATGCAGGGCACCGCTGCCGACATCATCAAGCGCGCGATGGTGGATGTTGACCGCTGGCTGCGCGACAGCGGGGCGCCGGCGCGGATGATCCTGCAGGTGCACGATGAACTGGTGTTCGAAACCGAGACTGCGTTTGTCGAGGAGCTGCGGGAAAATGTGGTGCAGCGTATGTCGCAATCGGCACAGTTGCGTGTCCCTCTGGTGGTCGACACCGGCATAGGCAAGAACTGGGACGAGGCACACTGAGTCGCTTTCGGTCGTGAAACGACGTGAATTTGTTCATCTGGCCACAGTTTCTGACTCGGCCATGAATACTCGCCCCATTGCGGTTCATTAAATTGGCTCCCTTCACGAACCGTTAGTGTTCGGAGTGGTTCTATAGCTCTCGACAGGCGCAATGCCTGTTGTGGATCTCTCCCATCCCCTGGAGCAGATCTCGGAACGGGGACTCCTCCCCAAGTGCCCGTTCCCCGGCCCCGTTGACCTCCCCCTGGTCAGCGGGGCTTTTTATTTGCGCCGCCGGCAGGCTGCCGGCTGCTAGGCTGGGCCACCGCCCAGCAGGGGAGCCCGCAATGCACGATCTGTTCGCACTGGCGATGCCGTGGTGGGAGTTCATCCTGCGCGCGGTGGTGGTCTACACCGTCGTGCTGGGCCTGGTGCGCCTCAGCGGCAAGCGCGCGCTGGGGCAGATCACCCCGTTCGACGTGCTGCTGATCGTGCTGCTGGGCAACGCGGTGCAGAACGCGCTGCTGGGCCAGGACACGTCCCTGGGCGGTGGCCTGCTGCTCGCCGCGACCCTGATCCTGCTCAACTACGGCGTGGGCTGGGTGACCACCCGCAACCGCCGCCTGGAGCGCCTGATCGAGGGGGAACCGGTGGTGATCGCCCGTGACGGCACCCTGTTGCGGGATGTTCTGCGCCGCGAACTGATCAGCCGGGCCGATTTCGATGCCGCCATGCGCCAGCAGGGCTGCCTGCGCATCGATGATGTGCAGGTGGCGCTGCTGGAAACCACCGGCCACATCACGATCATCGCCCGGCACACGGACGCGTAGGGCCGGCGGCATGCGTGCGGGGACGGCCACGCCGCCCCGCGAGATGCCTTAGAGCCAGTCGCGCGGGACCAGGTAATCGGCCAGCCGGGCTTCCGGACTGCCCGCCTCGGGGGTGAAGCCGTATTCCCAGCGCACCCGCGGCGGCAGGCTCATCAGGATGCTTTCGCTGCGGCCGCCGCTCTGCAGGCCGAACAGCGTGCCGCGGTCGTAGACCAGGTTGAATTCCACATAGCGGCCCCGCCGGTACAGCTGGAATTCGCGCTCGCGCTCGCCATGGGCGATGTCCTTGCGCTGCTGCACGATCGGCAGATAGGCATCGAGGAAGCCGTCGCCGACCGCCCGCAGGTAATCGAAGTCGCGTTCGAAATCGCCGTGCAGATCGTCGAAGAACAGGCCGCCGATGCCGCGCGTTTCGTTGCGGTGGCGCAGGAAGAAGTACTCGTCGCACCAGCGCTTGTGCGCGCTGTAGCGCTCTTCACCGAACGGCGCGCACAGGTCGTGGGCGACCTGATGCCAATGGCGCACGTCCTCGTCGAAGGGATAGAAGGGGGTCAGATCGAAACCACCCCCGAACCAGCTGGCCACCACTTCGCCGTCGCGCTGCGCCTGGAAGAAGCGCACGTTGGCATGGGTGGTGGGCACATAGGGGTTGAGCGGGTGGAACACCAGCGATACGCCGGTGGCGCGCCAGGAGGCGCCGGCCAGCTCCGGGCGGTTGGCCGAGGCCGACGGCGGCAAGCGGCTGCCGGAGACATCCGAGAAGCCGATTCCGGCCTGTTCGAACACCGCGCCGTCGCGCAGCACGCGGGTACGGCCCCCCCCGCCTTCAGCGCGCTGCCACAGGTCTTCCTGGAAGCGGGCCTGGCCGTCGGCCGCTTCGATCGCCGCACAGATGCGGTCCTGCAGGTCGGTCAGGTAGGCGCGCACGCGCTCGAATTCGTTCATGACGCGTACTTTACCGCAGGGCCTGCCGCACGCCGCGGGTGAGGGCAGGTCAGTGGAAGCAGGAGCGGATATCCGGCCGCAGCAGGCGCCAGGCCAGCCAGCCCTGCGCGACGAGCAGGGCGAAGGCGCCGCCGAACAAGGTCAGCGACATGAGGATGTGCTGGGTTCGCGCTTCGCGCAGTGTGCCTGGATCGACGATACGCCCGATGACGTCGGCGACGACGCTGTCCAGCCACCCGGCGACGGCGAAGTTTGCCAGGGCCGAGAGCCACAGCAATGCCACGTAGCTCCACAGGCCCCAGCGACGTCGCCGGGCGAATCCCCAGCTGGAAAGCACGGCGGGGATCGCTGACAGCATCAGCCACAGGGTAGCGTCCACTGGTTTGCGCAGTATCCACAGCAGGCTTGGCGGGAACTGCTGTTCAGTGGCCGACAGCAGCATCCACCGCCAGAACGGGCCGTCGGACAGCTGCCAGACCACCAGCGCCTGAATCGCCATGGCCACCACGAACGCTGCGCAGATCAGCAACGACGCCAGGCCGAGCGGCCGCACGAAATCCTCCGGGTTGAGCGGCATGGCAGGGCGGTGCCGGGGCGGTTGAAGCGACATCCGATGTCCTTGGCTGCAGTGGCGTCTTCAGCGGGTCGCCACCCGGGTGGCAACGGCCGGCAGGATATGGTGTTCGCTCAAGGGTGCCAAGCGCAGGCCATGGGGCGGGCGCAGCGGCACCCACGCCAGCTCGGCGATTTCCGCGCGTGCCTGCGGCGTGCCCTGTACCTGCACCCACCAGGCCTCGGCCTGTACGCGATGACCAGGCTCGTTCACCGCCCAGTCCTGGAAATGGCCCAGCGCCACGGCAGGGTCGGCGAGCAGGCGCACGCCCAGCTCTTCGTCCAGTTCGCGGGCGAGCGTCTGCAGTGGCGTTTCGCCCGGTTCGGGCTTGCCTCCGGGCTGGATGAAGCGGTCGGCGCCGTGCTTGCGTACCACCAGCGCCCGGCCGTGGTCGTCGACGATGACCGCGGCCACGATGTGGATCGTGGCCGCGGCACTGCTCACTTCAGGTTCTGCTCGAACAGCTTGAGGATGCGCTTGTACTGGTCCAGCCAGGAGTCGGCGCGGACGTAGCCGTGGCGTTCCAGCGGGTACGGGGCGATCGACCAGTTGTCCTTGTGCAGCTCGATCAGGCGCTGGGTCAGGTTCACCGAGTCCTGGAAGAACACGTTGTCATCCATCATGCCGTGCGCGATCAGCAGGTTGTCCTGCAGGTTCTGCGCGTACTCGATCGGCGAGGACACCCGGTACGCCTCCGGATCGATGTCCGGCGTGTTGAGGATGTTGCTGGTATAGGCGTGGTTGTAGTTGTGCCAGTCCACCACCGGGCGCAGCGCGGCACCGGCCTTGAAGGTGCCCGGTGCGCGGAACAGCGCCATGAAGGTCATGAAGCCGCCGTAGGAGCCACCGTAGATGCCGGCGTGGTCACGGTCGCCCTGCTGGGTGTCCACCAGCCAGTCCAGGCCGTCCTTGTAGTCTTCCAGTTCCGGGTGGCCCATGTTGCGGTAGACGGCCGTGCGCCAGTCGCGGCCGTAGCCCTCGCTGCCGCGGTAGTCCATGTCCAGCACGATGTAGCCCTTCTGCACCAGCAGGTTGTGGAACATCTGCTCGCGGAAGTAGGCCGGGTAGCGCTGGTGCACGTTCTGCAGGTAGCCGGCACCGTGCACGAACATCACGATCGGGTACTTCCTGCCCGGCTCCTTGTGCTCGGGTTCGTAGTACTTGGCCCAGACCACGCCGGCGCCATGCCTGGACGGCACCGCCACCAGCTTCGGCTGGATCCACTGGCGCGCCTTGAAGTCGGCGCTGCGGGTATCGGTCAGCACGCGGGCCTGGCCGCCCGCGCTGGGCAGCACCGCCAGCTGCGGTGGCAGGTAGGCACCGGAGTAGCGCACCAGCAGCTGCTGGCCATCCGGCGACAGCGAGAAGTCTTCCACGCCGTTGAGGCTGGTCAGCTCGCGGACCTGACGGCTGCCGGTGTCGACCGCGCAGACTTCGTAATCGTGCGGGGCCTGCTGGTTGCACAGGAAGTAGAAGCCCTTGCCGTCGGCCGACAGCACGGGCGCGGAGGTCTCCCACTTGCCGCTGGTCAGCGCCTGCGGCCGGGCAGTGCCGGCCTGGGTGTACAGGTGCGAGAAGCCCGATTCCTCGGACAGCAGCCACAGCGTGCGGCCATCGGCCATCCAGCCGAAATCGTTGAAGCCCCAGTTGATCCACGCGTTGTCGGTCAGCCGGTGGCGGTTCTGCACGCGGCCGTCGCTGCCGATGCTGACGATCCAGCGGTCCTTGTTGTCGTTGGCGCGCAGCATCACCGCCGCCTGCTGGCCATCGGCGCTCCAGCGCATGCCGCCGCCCATGAAGTCGCTCATCACCTGCACGCTGCGTTCGCCCTTCAGCGCCTCCTTGCCGGCCTTGCGGCGCAGGTCGGCCAGCGGGTCGGTGGCGATGCCCGGCAGGCCGGACAGCGACAGCTTCTGCGCCTTGCCGCTGCGCACGTCCACGTACCACAGGGTGTGCGGCTCGTTGCCATTGCGACCGACGCGGGTGCGGGTGTCCTCGGTTTCCTCGTAACCGGATTCGGTCACGTACAGCGGCATCTTGCTGGTGCGGCCCTCGTCGAAGTCCTTCGGCGTGGTCACCACGATCAGGTGGCCCAGGTCCGGCGACAGCACGCTGTCGGCGATCTCCACGTCGGCGCCCAGGTATACCGGGCCCGGCGCGCGGGTCGGGTCGGCCTGGCGCCAGCGCTGGTCCTGGTCCTTCAATGCCTCGCGCTGCTCGCGGTCGCGACGCAGGGTTTCCAGGGTACGCAGCTGCTGGTCGCGCAGCAGGTCGTCCTTGGGCGCGCTGTTGGGGTCCTTGTCGGCCTTCAGGCTGGCAACCTGCTGCACGCCGCCGGCAGCGGTCCAGTGGAACCAGTTCTGGCCCACCCGCCAGATCACGCCGTTGTCGGCAGCGAAGTTCACCCCGCTGGCGCGCTCGTTGCTGCGCGTGAGCTGGGTCAGCGCGCCGCTGCGCAGGTCGCGCACGAACACGTCGCCGTTGCGGACGAAGGCGCTGCGGGTGCGGGTGCGGTCGTAGACCGGATCGGCCACGTCCAGGGTGCCGCGCTGGTCGTCTGCCACCTGGGCCGCAACACCACCGGCCACGGGCTGGCGGAAGGTGTCGCGCACCGGGCTGCCGTTGCGCTTGAGCTGGTACTCGACCTGCTGGCTGTTCCACGACCACCAGGCCTTCTCGACCGGCGGACCGATCCAGTCCGGATCCGCCATGGCCTGTTCGATGGTGATCGGCGTCGGCGCGGCATGGGCGGCCGGTGCGGCCAGCACGGCCGACAGCAGGAGGGACAGGGGCAGCACTCGGGACATGGGCGGACGGCACCAGAAAAGGAAACCGGGCAAGGGTAGCAGCCGTTCGCGCCGCAGGAGGGGGCCACAGGTCATGGCAGCGGGATCGGCAAAGCGGTGCAACCGGTGCCCCCCATCGCGCATCCATTCTCCTGAACCCGCATCATTCACCGCACAGGAGCACGACCATGCAGGAACTCATCCCGATCACCCTCTTCATCTGCATCGCCTACGCCATCCACGCCATCGCCGATGCGCGCGCGCGCAGCAAGCTGGTCGCACCGCACGTGCCCGAGGAGGTGATCCGCTCCCTGGCCGTGCTGGAGGAAGAGCGCCGCCGCCAGGGCGCGCTGCGCTGGGGCATCAGCCTGGTGTGCCTGGCCCTGGCCATGGGCCTGCTGGAAGTCCTGGGCGCTCGCGACCTCACCTTTGGCGCCGCCGCCGCCCTGGTGGGCAGTGCCGGCCTGGGCCAGCTGCTGGCCTGGCACTTCACCCGCCCCGCCGTGCGCAAGAGCTGAGCGCCGGCATGCCACACGCCCCGGGGGAGCGGTGCGCATGAGCCTGCTGGGCGAAGCCCTGTCCGCCCTGCGCGGCCGCCGCCGGCAGGACGCCGCGGCGGCCGCGGTCATCGAAGATGATGCGGCGCTGGTGCGGGCCATCATCGATGGCTCGCAACCGGCGTTCGCGCAGCTGGTGCAGGCCCATCAGCGCACGTGCGCGCATGTGATCGGGCGCATGGTGGGTGACCGCGATCAGGTCGCTGACCTGCTGCAGGAGACCTTCCTGGCGGTGTTCCGGCAACTGCACCGGTTCCGCTTCGAATCCTCGCTGCGGACCTGGATCTCACGGGTGGCCTACACCACCGCATTGCAGCACCTGCGTCGCCGGCGCCTGGAAGCGCAGTGGATGGTGGCGGTGGAGGTACCGGAGGATCTGGGCATCGGTGACGAGGGACCGGGCCCGGCCGAACTCAGCCAAGCGCTGCAGGCCGGCCGCCAGCTGGGTGCGGCGCTGGAGCGGTTGAGCCCGCCGCAGCGCCTGATCGTCGGCCTGCATTACCTGGAGGATTTCGACCTGGCAGAGATCGAGCAGGTGACCGGTCTTGCGCGCGGTACCATCAAGAGCCACCTGCACCGCGCGCGTCTGCTCCTGAAGCAGGAACTGACGCGGCATGCCACCGCCGGAGAACTGCTGTGAACCCACCGACCGATCCCCGCGATGCCGACGAGCGCGCGCTGGCGCAGGCGTTGCGTGAACAGGCACGGCAGGAACAGACCCCGGACGTGAGCGAGGCGTTGCAGACGCGTATTGCCAGTGAGTCGCGCGACAGTGGCGTGGGCTATGTGGTGGTGCAGGTGCTGCTGGTGGGCGCGCTGCTGGCGGCCGGTGCCTGGTACTTCTGGCCTTGAGGCTCTCGCCGGGCCATGCCCGGCGGATCGGCGCCGGCAGGTCATGGGGCGCGGCCATGCCCGGCGGCTTCCCCTGCGACAGAGTGAAGCAGCGCGTCACCCGGTCGCATCCCGGCGTAACGAAATATTCCTAAAGTGGTCCGGTATCCCACCGGTCGCAGGCAGGAGGCGTCCCTTGGACGCGTTGTTGTTGTCCCGGATCCAGTTCGGATTCGTCATCAGTTTCCATGTGCTGTTCCCGGCCTTCACCATTGGCACGGCCAGCTGGCTGGCCTTCGTCGAATGGCGCTGGCTGCGTACCCGTCTCCCGGTCTGGCGGGAGCTGTACTTCTTCTGGCAGAAGATCTTCGCCGTATCGTTCGGCATGGGCGTGGTCAGCGGCATCGTCATGGCCTTCCAGTTCGGCACCCACTGGCCGCGCCTGAGCGAGGTGGCCGGTACCGTCATCGGCCCGCTGCTGACCTACGAGGTGCTGACCGCGTTCTTCCTGGAAGCCAGCTTCCTGGGCGTGATGATGTTCGGCTGGGGCCGGGTTTCGCCGCGCCTGCATTTCCTGTCCACCTGCATGGTGGCGCTGGGCACGCTGTTCTCCACGTTCTGGATCCTGTCGTCCAACAGCTGGCTGCACACCCCGGCCGGCTACGAGATGGTCAATGGCATCGTGCATCCGGTGGACTGGTGGCAGGTGGTGTTCAACCCGTCGTTCCCGTACCGGCTGGCGCACATGGCGCTGGGCTCGTTCATCACCACCTGCTTCGTGATCGGCGGCGTGGGTGCGTGGTACCTGCGCAGGGGAACGCACGTGGAGGCGGGCCGACGCATGCTGATCGCGGCCGTGGCGTTTGCCGCGCTGACCGTGCCGGTGCAGATCTTCGTCGGCGACATGCATGGCCTGAACACCCTCAAGCACCAGCCGATGAAGATCGCGGCGGTGGAAGCGCACTGGCATGAATCCGGCGAAGGCGAGGGCGTGCCGCTGGTGGTATTCGCGCTGCCCAACGAAAAGGAAGAGCGCAACGACTTCGAAGTCGCCATTCCGAAGCTGGGCAGCGTGATCCTGACCCATTCGCTGGACGGCACCTTCGATCCGCTGACTTCGGTACCGGCCAGCGAACGGCCACCGGTGACGCCGGTGTTCTTCGCTTTCCGCATCATGGTTGGACTGGGCACGCTGATGCTGCTGCTGGCATGGGTGTCAGCGTTCCAGCTGTGGCGGAGGAAGCTGCTGGATTCGCCGTGGCTGCTGCGCGGCTGGAACTGGATGTTGCCGAGCGGCTTCATCGCGCTGCTCTCCGGCTGGTTCGTCACCGAGATGGGGCGGCAGCCGTGGGTGGTCTACGGCGTGCTGCGTACTGCCGATGCGGTCGGCCCGCAGAGCGCATGGATGACCGCGCTGTCGCTGGGGGTCTACGTCGTCGGCTACGCCTTCGTCTTCGGATGGGGCATCTGGTACCTGGTGAAGATCCTGCGCCATGGACCGCAGCCCCACGACCAGGGGCCCTCGCTGGACCACGGCAGCCACACCCCGGCACGGCCGCTGTCCGCCGCCGACGAACCGCTGGAGGAGCGCTGACATGGACCTGGTGACCTGGCTGCCGGTGGCGTGGTTCGCGGTGATCGGCTTCGGCGTACTGATGTACGTGGTGCTGGACGGGTTCGTGCTGGGCATCGGCATCCTTGCGCCGTTCGCCGAGGACGAGGAGCAGCTCGACCTGATGATGAACACGGCTGCGCCCATCTGGGACGGCAACGAGACGTGGCTGGTGCTGGGCGGCGCCGGCCTGCTGGCGGCGTTCCCCAAGGCCTATGCAGTGCTGTTGTCGGCGCTGTATCTGCCGGTGCTGCTGCTGGTGGTGGCACTGGTGTTCCGCGGCGTGGCCTTCGAATTCCGTTTCAAGGCGCATCGCTCGCGGAGGCTGTGGAGCGTGGCGTTCGCGCTCGGCTCGCTGCTGGCCACGTTCGCCCAGGGCGTGATCCTGGGCGCGCTGGTGCAGGGGCTGCCCCTGGTGGACGGGGTCTACCACGGCGGTGCGTTTGCCTGGTTCAGCCCGTTTGCGATGCTCACCGGCGCGGCGCTGGTCGCCGGTTACGCATTGCTGGGCAGCACCTGGCTGATCCTGAAGACGGAAGGGCGCGTGCAGGCGCTGGCGCGGCAGCTGACACGGCCGCTGGTGGTGGCGGTGATCGCAGCGATGGGCCTGGTCAGCAGCTGGCTGCCGTTCCTGGACTCGCGGTTGATGGCGCGCTGGTTCAGTGACGGCAACTTCTGGTGGCTGTCACCGGTGCCGTTGCTGACCCTGGCGGTGGCCGCTGCGTTGTGGCGCAGCGCCACGCATCCACGCCGCGACCTGCCGCCGTTCCTGCTCAGCCTGGCGCTGTTCATTCTCGGCTTCCTGGGCCTGGTGCTGGGCATGTGGCCGTACCTGCTGCCGCCCTCGATGACGTTGTGGCAGGCAGCCGCACCGGCGTCCTCGCTCGGCTTCACCCTGGTCGGGCTGGTCATTCTGCTGCCGGTCATCCTCGGCTATACGGCGTGGTCGTACCGGGTATTCCGCGGCAAAGTGCAGGCCGGAGCCGGTTACCACTGAGCAATGGCGTGCGGGGCCACAGGTGCCGGCCCCGTGTTGTGCAATGTGAAACCTGCACACCCTGCGCAGGACGTGCTAGCGTGCGCTCCTTTCCGGCCGCCAGGGGGGCAGCCGGCGACGTCCTGGACGGACGCACGGCTGCAGGGACGGGGGGCCGCCGCGCGTCGCCATAATGGCTCGTGCCATCGTTCTCCTGATGAAGCACCATCGCTAGATGATCGAATTCTCCATCGTCGACTGGGCTGCCTGGGCACCTGGCCTGAGCGAGCGCAGCCAGTGGCTGAGCTGGGCTGACGCACCCTTCCTGCCACAGGGCGAGGGCACGCCGGCGCTGTCCGAGGTGCCCGCGATGCAGCGCCGCCGCATCGAGCGGCTGGGGCGGATGGCGATCCAGACGGCCTGCTGGTGCGAGGATGGCCAAGGGGCCGACAGCCAGGTACCGCTGGTGTTTGCCAGCCGCCATGGTGATGTAGCGCGCTCGATGGACCTGCTCGGGGCGCTGGTGAACGAGCAGCCCCTGTCGCCCACCGGATTCGGCCTGTCGGTCCATAACGCGATCGCTGCGCTGTACTCGATCGCTCGTGGCCATCGCGGCAACTATCTGGCGCTGGCTGCCGGCCAGGCGACGGTGGAGGCCGCCTGCCTGGAGGCCGCCGGTCTGCTGGCCGATGGCGCCCGCGAAGTGCGGGTGGTGGTCTACGAGTCGCCGTTGCCCGAAGTTTACGCGACGTTCGCCGACGAACCCGACCCGTTCTTCGCTTGGTGCTGGCGTGTGGTGGCGCCGACACAGGCGCTGCCGACGCTGTCGCTGCAGTGGGATGGCGCGCCGGCCCCGGTTACCGCCGCGCCCGGCCTGTTGCCGCACGCGTTGGACCTGCACCGCTTCCTGCTCGCGGGCGCGCCGGCGCTGGAACACGTTGCCAATGGCCAGCGCTGGCGCTGGAGCCGCCGTGGCTGAGGCGCTGCGCCGCCTCGATCTTGCCTGGCGGGTGGTGGGCACCGGCCTGAGTTTTGCTGCGTTCGGCATCGGCGGACTGCTGCTGGGCGCCGTGGTGATGCCGGTCCTGCTGCTGATGCGTGATCCGGTGGCCCGCCGCCGTCGCGCCCGCCGCGTGGTGCAGGTGGCGTTCGCCAGCCACCTGCGGCTGATGCGCGGGCTCGGGGTGATGACCTATGAGATCGAAGGGCGCGAGCGCCTGCAGCGCGACGGCCTGCTGGTCCTGGCCAACCACCCCACCCTGATCGACGTGGTCTGCCTGGTCTCGCTGCTGCCCAATGCCGACTGCGTGGTCAAACGGGCGGTGGCCCGCAACCCGTTCATGCGGGGCCCGGTCCGGGCCGCCGGCTACATTTCCAATGACGACGGGGCCGGCCTGGTCGATGACTGCGTGGCCGCGGTACGGGCCGGCGGCAGCCTCGTCATCTTCCCGGAAGGGACCCGCAGCGTGCCCGGCCAGTCGCCGAGGCTTCAGCGTGGGGCCGCCAATATCGCCGTCCGCGGCCGGCTGGACATCACGCCGGTGCGGATCACCTGTACCCCGCCAACCCTGAGCAAAGGGCAGAAATGGTATCGTGTGCCCTCACGTCGCTTTCACGTTCGGCTGCAGATCGGCGAAGATATCCCGATCGCGCCATTCCTGGCCGAAGACGACGCGCCAAGGGGGGATGCCTTGGCAGCACGCCGCGTCACCGAGCACCTTTCTCGTTATTTCGACCTGTCTGGAGATTCGACCCGTGCAAGCACTTGAGCACGAGATCAAGGAATTGATCATTTCCTCGCTTTCACTGGAGGACATCACGCCGGAGGACATCGATCCGACCGCGCCGCTGTTCGTCGAGGGCCTGGGCCTGGATTCGATCGACGCTCTGGAACTGGGCCTGGCGCTGCAGAAGAAGTACGGTGTGAGCCTGTCGTCCGACTCGGAAGAGACCCGGCGCCATTTCTCCAGCGTGCGCGCGCTCGGCGAGTTCGTCGCCGCCCGCCAGTCGTAACGGCGCCAGGAGCTGCCATGACCAAGAATGAACTGTTCGAACGCATCGTCAACATCCTGACCGACAGCTTCGAGATCGAACCGGCCCGGATCACCCCCGAGGCACGTCTCTATGACGACCTGGACATCGACAGCATCGATGCGGTCGACCTGATCGTGCAGCTCAAGCCGCTGCTCGGCCGCAACCTGCAGCCGGAAGCGTTCAAGGCCGTGCGCACCGTGCAGGACATCGTGGATGTCGTGCACCGGCTGCTGCCGGACCAGGCAGCAGCCTGACCGCAGCGCGGGCGGCTCCGCCTTGGCACGCGCGCGTACGGTCGTGGTGGCGGCGATTTCGCTGGCCTACCCGCTGCTCGTCTACCTGGCGATGGGCCGCTTCGAGCCGCGCTGGCTGGCACTGCTGCTGTTCACCCTGGCATTGCTGCGTGCCCTGAGCACGCGCCAGCCGCTGTGGTGGGCTGCTGCAGCCGGTACCGGACTGCTGGCGGTGCTGGCCACCGTGCTCAACCAGGCGCTGCCGCTGAAGCTGTACCCAGCGCTGGTGAACGTGGTGATGCTGTGCGTGTTCGCCATCAGCCTGCGGTTCGGGCCGCCGCTGGTGGAGCGCCTGGCGCGGCTGCAGGAGCCGGACCTGCCACCGTTCGCGGTGGCCTATACCCGCCGCGTCACCCAGGTGTGGTGCGGCTTCTTCGTTCTCAACGGCAGTCTGGCCCTGCTCACCGCGCTGTACGCATCGGATCGGGTCTGGATGCTCTACAACGGATTGTTGGCGTACGTGATGATGGGCGTATTGTTCGCAGGCGAATGGCTGGTGCGGCGACGGGTGAAGGCGGCGCACGCCCATGGCTGAGTGGATTGCCCTGGACCGGCTGCTGCGGGATGCGCGGCCGCAGCGTGCTGTCGGCATCCGCGATGGCGAAGTGGTCGACCATCAACAATTCCGTCAGCGCGTACTGGCCTGGCGTACGGCGTTTGCCGCCACTGACGGCCGTGACTGGGCGCTGTACTTCGATGATGCCGTGTCGTTCGCCGAGGCGCTGTTCGGCGCCTGGCACGCCGGCAAGCGGGTGTTCCTGGCCGCCGACAACCTGCCCGCCACGCTGCAGGCCCTGCAGCCGCAGGTAAGCGGTTTTGCCGGTGACGTTTCCCGTGATTACCGGCCACTGATGATGGCGGCCGCCGGTGCGCAGGTCGAGCTGGATGCGTTGGACGAGCATGCCTGCGAGCTGTGCGTGTTCACGTCGGGCAGCACCGGCGAACCCACTGCGATCGACAAGCGCCTGGACCAGCTGGCGCGCGAGGTCGATGCGTTGCAGGCCGCGTTCGGCGCACAGCTGGAAGGCGCGCAGGTGCATGGCACGGTGTCGCACCAGCACATCTACGGCCTGCTGTTCCGCGTGCTGTGGCCGCTGGCCGCCGGTCGCCTGATCCATCCGCGGCGGTTCTTCCATGAGGATCTGGTCGCTGCGCTGGCGGGCACGCAGACGGTGCTGGTGGCGACCCCGGCGCACCTCAAGCGCCTGCCTGCGCAGCTGGATTGGGCCAGCCTGCAGGGCCACCTGCGCGCTGTGTTCTCCTCTGGCGGCCCGCTGCCGGAAGAGGCAGCGCGGCAGGTGCGGCAATGGATGGCAGTCGCACCGACCGAGGTCTACGGCAGCAGCGAGACCGGCGGCATCGCCTGGCGTCGCTGGGATACCGATCTTCCGCCCTGGCAGCCGCTTCCGGGGGTGCAGTGGAGAATCGAGGGAGGCTGCCTGGCGGTGGCTTCACCCCATCTGCAGAGCCGCGACTGGTGGTGCACGCAGGATCGGGTGGAAGCGCTGGCCGAGGGGTGCTTCCGCCTGCTCGGCCGCGCCGACCGCATCGTCAAGATCGAAGAGCGCCGCGTTTCGCTCGATGCGCTGGAACGTGCGTTGCGCGACGACGCGGACGTCGATGACGTGCGCGTGCTGGTGCTGCCCGGCCAGCGCGAGCAGCTGGCGGCCGTGGTGGTGCCGGCCGATGCGGCACTGCTTGATGCCGATGATGCCGCGCGCCGCGCGCTGGGCCAGCGGCTGGCCGCGCGCCTTGCACGGAGCCATGACGCCGTGACCCGTCCGCGCCGCTGGCGGCTGGTACCCACGCTGCCGGTGAATGCGCAGGGCAAGGTGACCCAGGCCGCGCTGGTGGCCCTGTTCCAGCCGTCGATGCCGGTGCCGGTATGGGATCGGCGCGAGGCGGCCAGCGCTACCCTGCGCATGACCCTGGACCCGGCGCTGCGCCCGTTCCAGGGACATTTCCCGCAGGCCGCGATCCTGCCGGGCGTGGCCCAGGTGGACTGGGCGGTGCGCTTTGCCCGGCAGGCCTTTGCGATGCCGGAGGGGTTCGTGCGCATGGATGCGGTGAAGTTCCAGCATGTGGCGCGTCCGGGCGACGAGCTGACGCTGCATCTGGACTGGGATACCGCACGCAACGTGCTGGTCTTCCGCTATGCCTCCGTGCATGGCGTACACGCCAGTGGCAGGATGGTCTTCGCCGATGCGCAGTGATCCGGCCGATGCCGGTGCCGCGTTCGCGCCACTGGTGGTGATTCCCGTCTACGACCACGAACATGCTGTCGCCGCGGTGGTCGATGGCGTGCAGCGCGCTGGCCTGCCCTGCCTGCTTGTGGACGATGGCTCGCATGCATCATGTGCTTCGGTGCTGCAGGCGCTGGCACAGCGTGAAGGGGTCGATCTGCTGCGTCTGCCGGTCAACCAGGGCAAGGGTGGGGCGATGCTGGCGGGCTTCGCCGAGGCCGCAAGGCGGGGCTGCAGCCACGTGCTGCAGATCGATGCCGACGGCCAGCATGACACCGGCGACCTGCCGCGCTTCATCGCGGCCGCGCGTGCGCGGCAGGACGCGGTGATCTGCGGCATTCCCGCCTACGACGCCAGTGTGCCCAAGGCCCGCCTGTACGGTCGCTACGCAACGCATGTCTGGGTCTGGATCAACACGCTGTCGCTGCATCTGCGCGACACCATGTGCGGTTTCCGTGTCTATCCACTGCCTCCGGTGCTGCGCCTGATGGGCGAAGAGACCATCGGCCGGCGCATGGATTTCGATACCGAAGTGATGGTGCGGCTGTACTGGCGGCAGGTGCCGGTGGAACATCTGGCGACGCGGGTGACCTATCCGGCAGACGGTGTCTCGCATTTCGATGTGTGGCGCGACAACGTACGCATCAGCCGCATGCATGCGCGCCTGTTCTTTGGCATGCTCCGGCGCGCACCGCGCCTGCTCTGGCGCCGCCTGCAGGGGCAGGGCTGAGATGGCCGCCCCCCAAGGTGCGCCGCACTGGGCCGACATCGGTGAATCCACATCGGTGGCCGGCGTGTTGTTCCTGTGCTGGGTGCATCGGTGGTTCGGGCGCTGGCCGTTCCGCCTGTGCGTGTGGCCGGTGGTGCTCTGCCACTGGCTGGGCAACCGTGTGGCCCGGCAGGCATCACTGCAGTATCTACAGCGCTTGCAGGCACACAGTGGCGCGCTGGGCCGCGAGCCGACGCGGCGCGACAGCCTGCGCCATTTCTTCGCGTTCGCCGACACCCTGCTGGACAAGATCCTCGGCCTGGGCGGACGCTATCCGCCCGAGCGCATCCAGCTGCGGCGCGATCTGGTGCTGGACAGGATCGCACGCCGCGAAGGCGGGCTGATCCTGACCGCCCACATCGGCTGCCTGGAGTTGTGCCAGGTGCTGGCCGAACAGGTGCCGGGGTTCCGCATCACCGTGCTGGTGCACACCGCGCACGCGCAGCGCTTCAATCGCCTGCTGCAGCGGTTGGACCCGCTGGCAACGGTGGAACTGGTGCAGGTCACCGCGATGGGGCCGGCCACGGCGATGATGCTGTCCGAGCGCGTGGCTGCCGGTGGCTTCGTGGCCATCGTCGGCGACCGCACGCCAGTGCAGGGTGGACGCAGCGTCACCGCGGATTTTCTCGGCCACCGTGCCCCGTTCCCCATCGGTGCCTACGTGCTGGCGGCGGCACTGGGCTGCCCGGTGTACACCATGGCCTGCCTGCATGAAGGCCAGGGGTACCGGGTCGCCTTCGAGCAGTTCGCCGATCGCATCGTGCTGCCGCGTGGCTCGCGGGACGCGGCACTGACAGGGCAGGCGCAGCGTTTCGCGCAGTGGCTCGAACTGCAGGTCATCCAGTCCCCGCTGGACTGGTTCAATTTCTTCCCCTTCTGGGATCAGGCTCCGCATGACGACTGACGCCGTACCCGTGTGCCGCTTTGGCGACGCACCGTTGACCATCGAAGACGTGGTGGCGCTGGCCCATCGCCAGTGCGAGGCCGCACTGAGCGAGGCCCCGGCCTTCCGTGCCCATATCCAGCGCGGTGCCGATTTTCTCGACCGCCTGCTGCGCGAGGACGGGGTGATCTACGGCGTGACGACCGGCTACGGCGATTCGTGCACGGTGAACATCCCGCCGGCGCTGGTGGCCGAGTTGCCGCACCACCTGTACACCTACCATGGCTGCGGACTGGGCCGTTACCTGGACCCGGCCGAGACCCGCGCAGTGCTGGCTGCCCGTCTGGCGTCGCTGGTGCGTGGCATGTCCGGTGTCAGCGTAGCCCTGCTGGAAGGCCTGGCCACACTGTTGCGGCATGACGTGCTGCCGATGATCCCGGCGGAGGGATCGGTCGGCGCCAGCGGTGACCTGACGCCGCTGTCATACGTGGCGGCGGTGCTGTGCGGCGAGCGCGAGGTCCTGCACGATGGCCGCGTGCAACCGGCTGCCGGAGTACTGGCGAGCATCGGCATGGTCCCGCTGAAGCTGCGGCCGAAGGAAGGCCTTGCGATCATGAACGGCACTGCGGTGATGACCGGCCTGGCCTGCCTGGCCTGGCAGCGTGCCGACTACCTGGCGCGCCTGGCCACCCGCCTGACCGCATTCAACGTGCTGGCCAGCGACGGCAACGCGCACCATTTCGACGAGACCCTGTTCGCGGCCAAGCCGCATCCGGGCCAGGCCCGCATCGCCGCACGGCTGCGCCGCGACCTGCACAGCGAACGGCCGCCGCGCAACGAACAGCGCCTGCAGGATCGTTACTCGCTGCGGTGCGCCCCGCACGTGATCGGCGTGCTGGAAGACAGCCTGCCCTTCCTGCGGCAGCTGATCGAAACCGAGCTGAACAGCGCCAACGACAACCCGCTGATCGATGCCGACGGCGAGCGCATCCTGCACGGCGGCCACTTCTACGGCGGCCATATCGCACTGGCAATGGACACGCTGAAGAACACCGTGGCCAACCTTGCCGACCTGCTCGACCGGCAGCTGGCGCTGGTGGTGGATGCGCGATACAACCACGGCCTGCCCGCCAATCTGTCGGCGGCTACCGGCCCGCGGGCAGCAATCAACCACGGGCTGAAGGCACTGCAGATCAGCGTCTCGGCGTGGACCGCCGAAGCGTTGAAGCAGACCCTTCCGGCCAGTGTGTTCTCGCGCTCGACCGAATGCCACAACCAGGACAAGGTCAGCATGGGCACCATCGCCGCGCGCGACTGCCTGCGTGTGATCGAACTGACTGAACAGGTGGTGGCGGCGATGCTGATCGCCGCCCGCCAGGGCCTGGCACTGCGCGAGCGGGTTGGCCTGAACGCGCAGCTGCATGGCAGTCTGGCCGACATGTATGTGGACCTGGGGCAGCGCATCGCGCTGGTCGAGGAAGACCGCGCGCTGGATCGCGAACTGCGGGAGCTGCTGGTGGAGATCCGCGCGCAACGTTGGGAACTGTATTCCGGTGAATGACCTGGTCTGTGAAATCGAGCTGCGCCCCGCCTTCCACGACTGCGATCCGATGAACGTGGTCTGGCATGGCAACTACTTCAAGTATCTGGAGATTGCCCGGTGTGCGCTGCTGCAGCGCCACGACTACGACTACCCGCAGATGCTCGCATCGGGCTACCTGTGGCCGGTGGTCGATGCGCGCGTGAAATACGTGCGGCCGCTGCTGTTCAACCAGCGGCTGCTGGTGCGTGCACGCATCGTCGAATGGGAGAACCGGCTGAAGATCGACTACGAGATCCTGGATGCGGAGAGCGGCCAGGTGGCCACCCGGGCCATGACCATCCAGGTCGCGGTGGATGCCGCCAGCAAGGAGATGCTGTACCAATGCCCGCCGGTACTGTGGGAACGTCTGGGAGTGCCCGCGCCATGAACATGCTCGCCCGTCTTCCAGGCGTGCTGCTGTGCGCGCTGCTGCTGGTGGCCGCACCGCGTGTACAGGCGGCCGATCCTGCCGTCGACGCGATCACCCAGGCGGTGGCGCGTCCGGAGGTGCTGCGTGGCCAGTTCAGCCAGGAAAAGCAGGTCAGTGGCTTCAGGAATCCGCTGCGCTCGCACGGCCGGTTCGTGGTCGCGCGCCAGCACGGTGTGATCTGGACCACGCTCACGCCGTTCCCCTCCGAGGTGGTGGTCACCGCCGACCGCATCCTCAGCCGCCAGCGCGATGGCAGCACCCGCGTTGAACTCGATGCACGGCAGCAGCCGGCGATGCGCTCGGTGAATGCGATCATGTTCGCGCTGATGAGTGGCGACGTGCAGGCACTCTCCGGCCAGTTCAACGTGGCGGCCAGCCGTGAAGGGCAGGGCTGGCGCCTACGTTTGACACCGAAGTCGGCGATGCTGGCCAAGGCCTTCGAGTCGCTGACGCTGCAGGGTGACCGCTATGTGCGCCAGGTCGAGATCGTCGAGGCGAACAAGGACCGCACGCAGATCCAGTTCAGCGCGTTGAGTGAAGCCCCCGCCACGCTGAACCCCGACGAGGCGCGCCGCTTTGAGTGACGCCGTGGCGTTGAACGCACCGGACCGGTTGCGGCGTTGGTGGCACTGGCTGGGCATCGCCTGGCTGGTGTTGCTGCTGGTACTGGGCGTGCAGCAGTGGCGCCTGTGGAGCCAGGAGCCGCGGATCGATACCGACATCCTCGCGCTGTTGCCGCAGGATGCGCATGACCGCCTGTTGAGCGATGTCACCCGGCGCATCGCCGATGGCAGTTCGCGGCAGGTGGTGGTGCTGCTCGGCAGCCAGGACGGCGCCGCCGCCAAGCGGGCGCAGGCCGCGTTCGCTGCGGCCATGGCTGGAGATGCCGAGAGCGCTTTGCTGGTGCCCAGTGGGTCCATTGAAGGCTGGTTCGACGAGGCGCGTGCGTTCTACGTGCCGTATCGCGACCGCCTGCTGACCCCGGCACAGCGTGACCAGCTGCAGAGCACGGAAACCGGTGCGCTGGCCGAACAGGCACTCGCCGCGCTGTACGGGCCGATGGGTGCTCCGCGGCTCACCGAATGGCGGCAGGATCCGCTGTCATTGTGGCCGCAATGGTGGCAGCAGCAGGCGCAGGGTTCGGGCTTGCGGCTGGGTGATGATGGCCTGCTTGAAGCCGAGGGCAAGCATTGGGCGGCGCTGCAGTTCGATACGCCGGGTTCGGCGTTCCAGCTCGATGGCGAGCGCCATCTTGATGGCCTGCTGGAGCGGGCCGGGAAGGCGGCCAGGGCCGCAGCGCCTGAGCTGGAAATCCTGCATGCCGGCGTGCCGCTGCACGCCGAAGCCGCTGCGGTGCAGGCCAACCGCGAGATCAACACCATCGGTTGGGGCTCGCTGGCCGCGGTACTGCTGCTGGTGTGGCTGGCGTTCCGTTCGCTGCGGCCGATCCTGCTGGTGGCCGCGTCGCTGCTGATCGGTTGCGGCGTGGCGCTGGCGGTGACCGTGCTGGTGTTCGGCAAAGTGCACGTGCTGACCCTGGTGTTCGGTGCATCGCTGGTGGGTGTAGCGGAGGACTACGGCATCCACTGGTTTGCGTCGCGCCAGGCCGAACCGGCCGACCGTCGCTGGAAGCTGCTGCGGCATCTGCTGCCCGGCCTGTGGCTGGCGCTGTTGACCAGTGCGCTGGCCTACCTCGCGTTGGGCCTGGCTCCGTTCCCGGGCCTTCGCCAGATGGCGCTGTTCTCGGTGGTGGGCCTGGCAGCAGCGTTCCTCACGGTGATCTTCTGGTTCCCGTGGCTCGACGGTGGCGAGATCCGCCAGACCCGCTTCTCGCACTGGCTGGGCAATACGCTGGAACGTTTCCCGCGCCTGCACGGCCGGCGCCCGGTGGCGATCTTCGTGGTGGCGGCGCTGGCGTTGTCCGCGGTGGGCATCGCGCGCCTGCAGAGCAACGACGACCTGCGCAGCCTGCAGTCGTCTCCACCGGCGCTGATGGCCCAGCAGATCCGCCTGAGCCAGCTGCTGGGCATGCCCAGCCCGGCACAGTTCTACCTGGTGCAGGGCAGCGATGCCGCCCAGCTGTTGCAGCGCGAAGAGGCGTTGACCGAACGCTTGCGTGTACTGGCCGATGACAAGCGCATTGGTGGCTACCGCGCGATCAGTGACTGGCTGCCATCACCGGCCCGGCAGCAGGCCGATGCTGCGCTGACCGCGAAGGTGGAGCCCGGCGTGCTGTCGGCTGTGTCCGAAGCCGTGGGCGAGCCGCTGCTGCGACCGCAGTTTGCCGCAGCGCCGCTCACCGCCGACGCCTTCCTGGCCTCGCCAGCCTCGCAGCCGTTCCGCCACCTGTGGGTGGGTAAGGTCGGTGGGCAGATGATCAGCGTGGTGATGGTCGATGACCTGTCGCGTGCCGATGCTCTGGCCACGCTGGAACGTGCCGCCGAAGGTCTGCCCGGCGTGCGCTGGGTAGACCGAACCTCCGATTTCTCCACGCTGCTGGGCCACTACCGCAAGCTGATGGGCGGGCTGCTGCTGGTCGGCATCGCACTGGTGTTCGGCGCGCTGTGGCTGCGCTATCGCCGCCAGGCCTGGCGCGTGTTCGCCCCGACCCTGATCGCCGGTGCGCTGACCCTGGGCCTGCTGGGCCTGTTCGGCCAGCCGCTGCAGCTGTTCAACGTGCTGGCGCTGATGCTGCTGCTGGGCATGGGCATCGACTATGGCATCTTCCTGATCGAGCATCGTGGCGACGCCAGTGCATGGCTGGCGGTGTGCGTGGGTGCGGCCAGTACCTGGCTGTCGTTCGGCCTGCTGGGCCTGTCGCAGACTCCGGCGCTGCGCGCGTTCGGCCTGACCCTGCTGTTCGGTATCGGGCTGGTCTGGCTGATCTCGCCGCTGTTCCGGCCGCCGCCGCATGATCTGCCGGCGGCCTGAGTCCGCCTTCGGCTCTTCTTCTCTCCCTCTATCGAGCAACAAGGACGCCCCGATGAGTACTGCTGTGGATGCTGTGGAACGCACCGAAATCCTGATCATCGGCGCCGGACCGGCCGGTTCCGTTGCTGCTGCGATGCTGCGCCGGCAGGGTCGCCAGGTGTTGATGATCGAACGCCAGCAGTTCCCGCGTTTCTCGATCGGTGAAAGCCTGCTGCCGCAGAGCATGGAGTACATCGAAGCGGCAGGCCTGTTGCAGGATGTGGTCGAAGCCGGCTTCCAGCACAAAAATGGCGCGGCCTTCGTGCATGGCCAGGCGCGTACCGCATTCGACTTCAGGAAGAAGTTCTCGCCCGGCTGGGGCACCACCTACCAGGTGCAGCGCGCCGACTTCGACAACGTGCTGGCGCGGGGCGCCGAGCGGATGGGTACCACGCTGCGTTTCGGCGACGAGGTGCTGTCGGTCGAGCCGGGCGAGCAGCCTGCCGTCAACGTGCGCCGTCCCGATGGCAGTGAGTACCGCATCGAGGCCGATTTCATCCTCGACGCCTCCGGCTTCGCGCGGTTGCTGCCGCGCCTGCTGGATCTGGAGTCACCCTCCAACTTCCCGGTGCGTGGCGCGATCTTCTGCCACGTGCGTGACAACATTCCGGCCGAAGCGGACTTCGACCGCAACAAGATCCTCATCACGACCCACCCCGAGCACATCGACGTCTGGTACTGGACGATCCCGTTCTCCAACGGCTGCTGCTCGCTGGGCGTGGTGGCCGAGCCCTCGTTCTTTGATCGCTACGAAGGCGACGACCTGCAGAAGCTGCAGGCCATCGTCGGCGAGGATCCGAACCTGACCCGCCTGCTGGCCAATGCCGAATGGGCGGTGCTGCCGGTACGCCGCATCACGGGCTATTCGGCCAATGTCCGTTCGCTGTGGGGCCCGGGCTATGCGCTGCTTGGCAACGCTGGCGAGTTCCTCGACCCGGTGTTCTCCTCGGGCGTGACCATTGCCTTCAAATCGGCGCAGCTGGCCAGTGAGTGCCTGGCGCGCCGTTATGCCGGGCAGGCTGTGGACTGGGAGGCCGAGTTCTCCGTTCCGCTGCGTGCCGGCGTGAAAACCTTCCGTCGTTTCGTCGAAAGCTGGTACCAGGGCGGCTTCCAGAAGATCATCTACCACCCCGACCCGCAGCCGGACGTGCGCGACATGATCAGTTCCATCCTGGCCGGATACGCCTGGGACACCAACAACCCCTACGTGGCCGACCCCAGCGGCCGTCGCATGCGCGTGCTGGAGGAACTGTGCGGCGCCTGATGGCCCTTTCCGCTGCAGTGCTGCTGTGCCTGCTGCTGGTCGCCTGTGCCGGGCGCATGCCACGCCCGCAGGTGCAGCTGCCACCGCTGCGGCTGTCGCCGGCCAGCCTGCCAGCGCCGCTGGCACTGCAGCAGCAGCTGCATTTCCGGTTCGGCAGCCATGAGCGCGATCTCGATGCGCTGCTCGAAGCCGACGCCCAGCAGGTGCGGCTGGCGGTGCAGGCCATGGGCCAGACCGGCGTGCGCCTGCAGTGGGATGGCCGGCAACTGACCCAGCAGCGTGCGCCGTGGTTGCCGCCGCAGGTGCGTGCCGAACGCGTACTGGATGACCTGCAGTTCGCGTTGTGGCCGACCGCGGCGATCGCTGCGGCATTGCCGGCGGGCTGGGAGGTCAGCGATGACGGCCGCCAGCGCAGCCTGTCCCGCAGCGGTACGGTCTGGCTGCAGCTGCGGCGCCTGGACGATGGCAGCGTCCAGCTGGAGAACCGTGCCGAGGGTTACGCCCTGCGCATCGAATCGATCGACATGGCCGGGCAGGCGCGATGAATACACCGATCTACCTGAACGACCTCGGCCTGGTCTGCGCGCTGGGCGAAGGCCGCGGCGCCGTGGCATCGGCGATGTTCGCCGATGCTCCGGGCGGCCTGAGCGACAACGACCGCCTGCTGCCGGGGCGTACCCTGGCGCTGGGTGAAGTGCGCACGCCACTGCCGACGCTGGAAGACCTGCCGGTATCCCTGCGCGGGCGCAACAATGCATTGCTGGAGGTCGCGCTGGCGCAGATCGCGCCTGCGGTGAGCGCGGCCATTGCACGCCATGGCGCTGATCGGGTGGCCGTGGTGCTGGGCACCAGCACCTCCGGCATCGGCGAATCGGAGCAGGCACTGCGGACTCATGCGGAGCAGGGCTGCTGGCCTGAAGGTTTCGATTACGCACAGCAGGAAATGGGCACCACCGCGCAGTTCGTGCGTCAGCGCAGCGGCGCGCAGGGCCCGGCGTGGACCCTGTCCACCGCCTGTTCGTCCAGTGCCAAGGCGCTGATGTCGGCCGCGCGAATGCTGCGTGCCGGCACCGTCGATGCGGTCATCGCCGGGGGTGCCGACTCGCTGTGCCGCTTCACCGTGGCAGGCTTCAATGCGCTCGAATCGGTCTCGGCAGTGCGCTGCAATCCCTTCTCGCAGCATCGTGCCGGCATCAACATCGGCGAGGGCGCTGCGCTGTTCCTGCTGACCCGCGAACCTGGCCCGGTATGCCTGGCCGGATGGGGCGAGTCCGCCGATGCGCATCACATGTCGGCGCCGGATCCGCAGGCCCTTGGCGCCATCGACGCCCTGCAGCAGGCGCTGCATCGTGCCGGCTGGTCGCCCGCCGATGTCGACTACGTGAACCTGCACGGCACTGCCACCGGCCACAACGATGCGATGGAAAGCCTGGCGGTGGCGCAGGTACTGGGCAATGACGTTCCCTGTAGTTCCACCAAGCCACTCACCGGCCACACCCTGGGTGCGTCGGGGGCGATCGAGGCGGCGCTGTGCTGGATCGTGCTTGCCGAGAACTGCCGGCAGCAGTTGCCACCGCACTGGTGGGATGGCATCGCTGATCCGGCTCTGCCGCCGCTGCCGCTGGTGGCGCCGGCCACCTTCCTGGCGCAGCCGCCCCGGCGCGTGCTGAGCAACTCGTTCGCCTTCGGCGGCAGCAACGCCGTGCTGGCACTGGAGTGCGGGTGAATACGGTGTATGCCATTGAAGACGTGGTGCCCCACCGGCAGGACATGTGCCTGCTGGAGCGCATCATGCACTGGGACGAGGACGGCATCGAGGCCGAGCTGGTCGTGCCGGCGAGCGGGCTGTTCGTCGAGGATGGGCAGGTGCCGGCCTGGATCGGCATCGAATACATGGCGCAGGCCATCGCGGCCTGGGCCGGCTGCCGTGCACGCGCTGCCGGCAACCGGCCGCAGCTCGGATTCCTGCTGGGTAGTCGCCGTTATGGCAGCCAGCGCAGCGGTTTTCCGGTGGGCAGCCGCCTTCGCGTACAGGCGCGCTGCGAGCTGTTGGGCGACAATGGACTGGGGATGTTCGCCTGCCGGATCCTGGCAGGCGACGAAGAATGGGCGACCGCCAACGTGTCGGTGTACGAACCTGCCGACGCGATGGCCTATCTGGAGAGTGGACAGGCATGACAGGGAATCGGAGCGTGCTGGTCACCGGCGCCAGCCGGGGCATCGGCCGGGCCATCGCGCTGCGCGTCGCGCGCGATGGGTTCGACGTAGCCGTGCACTGCCGCAGCCGCGTGGACGAGGCGCAGGCAGTGGTGGACGAAATCCAGGCACTGGGCCGGCAGGCCCGCGTGCTGGCGTTCGATGTGGCCGACCGGGATGCAGCACGCGGCGCATTGGAGGCCGATGTCGAGGCGCACGGCGCGTACTACGGCGTGGTGTGCAATGCCGGCATCGCCCGCGACGGCGCATTTCCTGCGTTGTCGTCCGAAGACTGGGACCAGGTCATCCACACCAACCTGGACGGCTTCTACAACGTGCTGCATCCGCTCATCATGCCGATGGTGCGGCGGCGCCGGCCCGGTCGCATCGTCACCCTGTCGTCGGTGTCCGGGCTGGCCGGCAACCGCGGCCAGGTCAACTACAGCGCGGCCAAGGCCGGCATCATCGGTGCCACCAAGGCGCTGGCGCTGGAGCTGGCGAGCCGCCAGATCACCGTCAACTGCGTGGCCCCGGGCCTGATCGAGACCGAAATGCTCAACGATGAAGTGGTCGAACACGCCCTGAAGCTGATTCCGGCCGGCCGCGTGGGGCATCCCGATGAGGTGGCCGCAACGGTCGCGTTCCTGCTGTCCGAGCCGGCCGGCTACATCACCCGGCAGGTGATCTCGGTCAACGGGGGCATGCTCTGATGGCCGCTGATCGTCGCGTGGTGGTGACCGGTGCCGCTGCCATCAGTCCGCTTGGCCACGACTGGCCCACCATCCACGCGCACCTGCGCAGCTGCCGCAACGCAGTGCGCACCATGCCGGAATGGGACGTCTACGCGGGCCTGAACACCAAGCTGGCCGCGCCCGCGCAGGACTTCACGCTGCCGCCGAACTACAACCGCAAGACCACCCGCTCGATGGGCAAGGTCGCGATCATGTCGGTGCGCGCCACCGAGATGGCCCTGCGCGAGGCCGGCCTGCATGAGCATCCGGTGCTGCGCAGCGGCCGCACCGGCGTGGCCTACGGTTCGTCCTCCGGCAGCCACGAAGCGACCGGCGAGTTCGGCCGCATGCTCAACGAGTTCACCACCGATGGCATCAGTGCCACCACGTACCTGAAAATGATGAGCCATACCGCGCCGGTCAACATCGGCGTGTTCTTCGGCCTGTCCGGGCGTGTCTACACCACCTCCAGCGCCTGCACGTCAGGCAGCCAGGGCGTCGGAGCGGCGTATGAAGCCATCCGCAGCGGCAAGCAGACGGTGATGGTGGCCGGCGGTGCCGAGCAGCTCGACGCCACCGCTGCAGCGGTGTTCGACACCCTGTTCGCCACCAGCGTGCGCAACGATGCGCCGCAGTCGACGCCGCGGCCCTTCGATGCAGGCCGCGACGGCCTGGTACTGGGCGAGGGCGCCTGCACGCTGATCCTGGAGGACATGGAGCACGCCCTCGCACGCGGTGCGTCCATCCTTGCCGAGGTGGTCGGCTACGGAACCAACAGCGACGGCCAGCACGTCACCCAGCCCAGCGCCGACACCATGGCCCAGGCCATGCGCCTGGCCCTGGAGGACGCCGGGCTCGACGCGGCGCGGATCGACTACGTCAACGCCCACGGCACCGCCACCGATCACGGCGACATCGCCGAGACACAGGCCACCGCGCAGGTGTTCGGCAGCCGCGTGCCGATCAGCTCGCTGAAGAGCTACGTCGGGCACATGCTCGGCGCGTGCGGAGCGTTCGAAGCCTGGCTGAGCATCGAGATGATGCGTGCCGGCTGGTTCGCGCCGACCCTCAACCTGGCCGAGGTCGATCCGCGCTGCGGCCAGCTGGACTTCATCACCGGGCACGGCCGCGATCTGCAGGCCGAGTACGTGATGAGCAACAACTTCGCCTTCGGCGGCATCAATACCTCGCTGGTATTCCGCCGTTGGAGCGAATGACCCCCGCACCCCATCCGCACCACCCCCAACGCACCCCGGACAAGGAGATGTTTCGATGCGCCGCACCCTGATGATCGCCAGTGCCACCCTTCTGCTGGCTGTGACCGCCACGGCCTCCGCCCGTGACACCCGAGTGGAGCAGTCCCTGCAGGAACTTGTCAGCTCGCAGGCCGCCCGCGATGCCGGCATCGATGGCAGCGTGCGCTTCTATCTGGCCGGTCAGCCGGTCAGCGTGCAGCAGCGTCTGGGTGAAGACGTCACCAACCGGAAGACCAACGCCGCCAACAAGAGCGATGCCGAAGCCTGCCGCTGGGTGGCGCTGTCGGCGCTGCGCGCACTGCAGGACGGCGCCCGCTCGCGTGGCGCCAATGCGGTGGTCGACATCGTCAGCTACTACAAGAAGAACGAGTTCAGGAGCGCGAGCAACTACGAGTGCTGGGCGGGCACGTTCGTGGCCGGCGTCGCCCTGAAGGGCACCTACGCCAAGGTCAAGTAAGCATCCGTGTGGCGGCGGCCGAGGCTGAACGCCGCCGCCACATTGCTGAACCCCGCCGGGGAAACGCCGTCGATCCTGCCGGCATCGTCGGCCGACGGCTTTCCCCGGTGTCGGCTTTCCGACACAATCAGGGCTCTTCCCGGGTTATCGTCCCGTGGACATGCACGCCTACGTCTATAAAAGCCAACTCAAGCCGGACACCTTCGTCTACGTTCCCCGACGCGATGACTTCAGCGCGCTGCCTGCGCCGCTGGTGGCGTCGCTGGGCACGCTCACCTTCGTCCTGGACGTGGCCCTGGAGCCGCAGCGCCGCCTCGCCCAGGCCGATCCGGCCAAGGTGCGCAGCGAAATGAGCGAACGCGGGTTCTACCTGCAGGTGCCGCCGTCGGTGACCAGCATGATGCCGCGCCACAATGACTGAGCTTTCCCGTCCGCGCGCCCTGTCGATCGCCTTCGTCCTGGGTGCCCTGCTGGCGCTGGGTGCCGCCGTCGGCGGCCTGCCGGGGGCGGTGCTTGCTGCGCTGGCGCAGCCGGCGTATGCCCTGGGCATTTCGTGGTGGCGGCGCAGCCGTGCGGTACTGCCGCCGAAGTTGATCGCGCAGCAGGACCTGCCGGCCCTGCTGGCGCTGTGGACCGCCGCGCCGGTACTGCTGGCCCTGCTGCTGGCCTGGCCGCTGGCGGCACTGCGCGACAGCGGCAGCCTGGCGGCGGTGCTCGGGCTGAGCGTGCTGGTCAGTGCCGGTTTGCTGGCGGCCTGGCGTACGTGGCCGCTGTGGAATGATGTCGAGCGGCTGGATGGCAGCCTGGCGCAGCACTGGCAGGCGTTGGCCGGCCGTGACCTCACCGCCTGGCGTGGCCTTGTCGTGGCCGCGCTGGTGATCGCGCTGGCCGCACTGGTGGTGTTGCCGGCATGGCCAGGGCTGCTGCCGGAAAGCGCGCGCTGGCCCGCCACGTTGACCGTGCTGCTGGGGTCGCCGTTGCTGCATCTGCTGCTGCAGCGGGTCGCACCGGCGCCACTGGTGTCGCTGCGCGTGAACCCGGGCCCGCTGGCCGATGCCGGTGCGGCACACGCGCCGCTGTTCCCCGCTGCCAGCGAGACCACGCCGCTGGAGGCGATGGCCCCGCAGGAACTGACGCCTGCGCTGCATGAAGCGGCGCGCCACGGTCGCATCGACCGGGCGCTGCAGCTGCTGCAGGCCGGCGCGGACCCGCACGCGTTGCCGGACCCGAACTGGCGTGATCAGCGCAGCCTGGCGGTACTGGCGGCGGTGTTGCCGGACCTGCGCCTGCTGCGTGAACTGATTGCCCGCGGGGTCGATGTGAACGCGCCGCACCGGGGCATGACGCCGCTGCTGGCGGCCACCCGCGACAGCTGGCATGGTCGCCCCGAAGCCGTGATGACCCTGCTGGCCAATGGCGCCGATTCTCGCGCTACCGACAGCGAGGGCAACACGCCGCTGCACCACGCGGCTCGAAGCTCTGACCCCGGCGTTGCCGCGCTGCTCCGCGATGCCGCGGCCGAAGTGGATGCACTCAACCACGAGGGCTGGTCCCCGCTGGCCGTGGCCTGCCAGGTAGGCAACTGGCGCCTGGCCCGCTTCCTGCTCGAACGCGGTGCCCGCACCGAGCCGGCGGACGGCACGCCGGTCCTGCTCGCCGCAGCCGCCACCGAAGACGATGATCCGGCCGGCGTGCAGCTGCTGCTCAAGCACAAGGCGCGTGCGGATGCGCGCGACCGCCAGCGTCGCAGCGCACTGCACGAAGCGGCCCTGGCCGGCCACGTTGAAATCATCGGCGTGCTGCTCGCTGCCGGTGCAAACCTGGAAGCACGCGACGCGCTCGGTCGCACGCCGTGGCTGGAGGCCGCGCGTGCCGGTCGCGCCGCCGTCATCGAACACCTCCTGCCGCACAAGCCTGACCTGGTGGCTGTCGATGGCGAGGGCCGCAACGCGGTGCAGCTGGCGGCCATGGCCGATACGGTTTCGCCCCTGCTGGTCAAGCGCCTGGTCGAACTGGGCATCACCGCCGATGCGGCCGATCCGGTCGGTCGGCGTGCGGTCGACTACGCGGCCGAAGCCGGTCGCTGGGCCATCGTCGCGCTGCTTGATCCGTCCTATCCGCTGCCTGCGGCGGTCAGCGATGGCCTGGCCGAGCGCGGTGAGGCCGCCAGCGCCAGTGGCCTGCTGCCTGATCGACCGCCGCTGACCCTGCTGCGCGAAGCACTGGGCTTCGGCAACACCGACGGCATGGCCGCCCTGGCCAGGCTGTGCCAGCCGCAGGAGCTGGGCAGCCTGCTGCTGGATCCGGAGCTGGCGCTGGAGCCGCGTGCCGTGGATTGGCTGCTGGCCCATGGTGCCGACCCCTATGTGCGTGATGCCTGTGCCGACACGCCGATGTTCGCGCTGCTGTCGCGCGGCGTCGATGCGGTGCCGGCGCTGCAGGTCATGCTGCAGCATGGTCTGTCGCCGGCCGGCCGCGGCGGCTTGGCCCGTTTCCTGGCCGCCTGCGCGCAGCACGATCAGGCGGCCCGCGGACTGGAACAGCTGGCGCTGGAACTGCTGGAGCGGGGTGCTGATCCGTTCGCCGCATCGCCGGCAGGCGATCCGCCGCTGTCGTTGGCGGTGCGCCTGGGCTGGCTGCGCCTGCAGCAGGCCCTGCTCAAGACTGGTGTCGACCGTGAGGCGCGCGACAGCCATGGCATGACCGCCCTGCACCTGGCGACCGCGCTGGCCCGGGAAGGTGCGCTGAAGCTGCTGGTACAGCACGGCGCATCGCCGGAGGCACGCGCCGCCGATGGCCAGACCCCCCTGGGTGTGGCGCTGTCGAGTGGTCGTCGTGATCTGGCCGACTGGCTGGACTGGCGGGTGTGGCCACTGCCACGCCGTACCCTGCGCGATGCCGACCTGCCCTCTGCGGCGATGGCCGGCGATGTCGATGCGGTGCGTCGCCTGATCGATCTGGGGTTCGCCGTTGATGCCGTGGATGCGCAGGGCTGCACGGCGCTGCTGCGTGCCGCCGGCGGCGGCCACCTGGCGGTGACCGACCTGCTGCTGGCACGGGGCGCCGATCCGCAGCACGCAGCGGCCAGCGGCGCAACGCCGTTGTCGGCCGCGGTCAGCATGCGCCAGGTCGAGATCGTGTCGGCCCTGCTCGATGCCGGTGCCAAGCTCGAACACCGGCTGCCGGGGGGAGTGACCGTGCTGATGCTGGCCTCCGCGCTGGGCCTGCCGGACATCGTCGCGCGCCTGCTGACCGCAGGTGCCGATGTACACGCCGGAGACGCGCAGCAACTGGGCCCGCTGCACTGCGCGGCCCTGTACGGCTTCAGCGCACGTGACCGCCCGCGGTTGCTGGCGTTGCTGGACACGCTGCTGCTGGCCGGTGCCGAACCGGACCAGGCCGCCGCCGGTTCGGTCACACCGCTGCTGCTGCTGCTGGGAGCGCGCGCCGAGCCGGGTACGGCCTGCGACGAGCAGGTGGTGATGGCCGCGGTGGAGCGTCTGCTGGAAGAGGATGTCAGCCTGGACGTGCGCGATCCGCGTGGTTTCGGCCCGCTGCACCTGGCGGCGCTGCACGGCCTGCCGCTGCTGGTACAGCGCCTGCTGCGTGCCGGCGCCGACCCAGACGTGCGGGACAGCCTGAACCGCAGTCCGCGCGAGATCGCCGTGATGCGTGGCTTCATCGACGTTGCCGGCGAGTTCGAGCCGCGCGTACCGGGCGTGTCTTCGATGGCCCGGTTCCTGCGCGACAACGGCTGAGAATCGGGGGTCAGAACCCTTTCCGTTGGAAAGGGCTCTGACCCCGATCATGCGGAATGCCGACGATGCTCGGCAGCCCTTTCGCCGTCACCGCTGCGTGTCGCCGTCGCTTTCCGCGTCGGCCTCGAACAGATGCATCAGGTCGTTGCGGGCATCGCGCGAGGTCTGGATCACGGCCGCCTCGTCGTCGTACACCAGGTACTGGTCGCGCAGCAGCTGTTCGTCGTGTTCGCGGAAGCGCTGCACATGGCGTTGGGCAACATCGGGTGCCACCCCCAGCGCGGTCAGCACGCGACCGCTCATTTCCAGGCTGGTAGCGAACACTTCGCGGAACGGTTCGGCCGACATGTCCATCAGTCGCCATGCATGCTGGCGGTTGCGCGCACGTGCCAGCACCTTCGCCTCCGGATACAGGCGCCGCACCATCCGTACCGCACGCAGATTGGTCTCCGGGTCGTCCACGGTGATCACGAACACATCGATATGTTCACCACCGGCGGCGCGCAGCATCTCCGGGCGCGTCGGATCGCCATAGTAGAGCTGGTTGCCGAAGCGACGCAGGTCGGCCACCGTGTCCGGGTTCGCTTCCAGTGCCACGAACGGCACCTTCTGTGCGGTCAGCAGGCGCGCGATCACCTGGCCGACGCGGCCCATGCCGGCAATCAGGACTTTCGGCCGGTTGTCCGGCGCGACCTTGTCGGCGTCGGCCGCGGCGCGCGGGGCCACCTTCTCCTGCCCGAGCAGCCGCATCAGGGCGATCATCAGCAGCGGCGTGATCGCCATCGACAGGCCGACAATGGCTACCAGCCGGTCGTGGTTGGCGTTGCCCAGCAGATGCGCGCGCTGCGCCTCGTTGAACACCACGAAGGCGAACTCGCCGCCCAGCCACAGCACGCTGCCCAGCAGCAGCGATTGCCGCGAATCCAGCCGGGCGATGCGGCCAATGGCATACAGCAGACTGAACTTGACCACCAGCAGGATGGCCACGCCTGCGGCGATCAGCCACGGCTCGGCGGCGATTCGGTCGAGATCGATGCCCATGCCGACGGCGATGAAGAACAGGCCCAGCAGCAGGCCCTTGAACGGCTCGATCTGCGCTTCCAGCTCGTGCCGGAACTCGGAATCGGACAGCAGCACGCCGGCCAGGAACGCACCCAGGCTGGGGCTCAGGCCGGCCTCCTGCATGAACCACGCCGTGCCCAGCACGACCAGCAGGGCGGTGGCGGTGAATACCTCCGGGCTGCGGGTACGGGCGATGACACCGAACAGCCGGCGCAGGACCGGCCGCCCGCACAGGATCACCACGGCCAGCGCGCCCAGCGCCACTGCGGCATCCTCCCAACGCAGCGTCTGGTTCTTGACGCCGCCCAGCAGCGGGATGGCCGCCAGCAGCGGGATCGCGATCAGGTCCTGGAACAGCAGGATGGCAAAGCCGAGCCGGCCGTGGTCGCTGTTGATCGCCTTGTGCTCGGACAGCAGCTGCAGGCCCACGGCCGTGGAGGACAGCGCCAGCGCCACGCCCACCACCAGCGCGCTCTTCCACTGGAAGTGATCGAGCAGCAGCAGGCCGCCCAGTACCAGGCCGGACAGCGCCACCTGCGCGGCACCGGCGCCGAACACCGAGCGCCGCATCACCTTCAGGCGGGCCGGCGACAGTTCCAGCCCGATCACGAACAGCAGCATCACCACGCCGATCTCGGCCGCACCGAGGATGCGGTCGGCGTCCTGCACGAAGCCCAGCCCATCCGGCCCCAGCACCACCCCCGCGGCCAGGTAGCCCAGTACCGCGCCGAAGCCGAAGCGCTTGAACACCGGCACCGCGATGACGGCCGCCAGCAGCAGGACCAGGGCCAGTTCCAGACCGCCGCTATGCATGGGAATACCTGGTCATCGCAGAGGCCTGCCGTACGTGGGTGCGGGGAGGAGAGGGGCGGCGGACGCCGCTGCGACATTATGCGCGCCGCATCGTGCACGCGCGGCAATGGCCGCTGCGGGTTGACCTGCGCGGCCGGCAGGTCCAGACTGCCCGCCGCTGGCGGCCTGCCGCCGGCACACGCATCCCGGAGTTCCCAACCCATGTCCAGCGACAGTAGAAGTCGACCTCGTTCGACGCCAGCGATGGCCACCGCCTGACATCGGGACGGTTCGCCTGCGTTGGCGTTGCGCGAGGTCGCACCCCACAAGGCAAACCGATGAACCAGAAGCAATTGCTGCGTCCAGTGGCCGATGCCGCTGCATTGGCGGCACCGCTGGCGGACTACAACACTGCCGACGCGGTGGAGTTCCTCAACACGCTGGAGCTGCAGCGCGCTGCCGACACGCTGGCGGCGCTGCCGCTGCCGCGTGCAGTGAAGATGCTGGAAGCCCCCGAACTGCATCGCAGCGGCGAGCTGGTGGCCGCGCTGCCACCGGCGCGGGCCGCTGCGCTGCTCGGGCTGATGGCCGACGACCGCGCCACCGACATTGTTCACGAACTGGATGAGGACGAGCGCGCGCGGCTGATCCCGTTGCTGGGCGCCGATGCCCGCCAGGCCATCCAGACGCTGCTCGGCTACCCGCCGAACACGGCCGGTGCGCTGATGACCACCGAGTATGTCGCCGTGCCGGCCAGCTGGACGGTGGCGCAGACGCTGCAGCACATCCGCCAGGTCGAGCGCACGCGCGAGACGGTGTACGCGATCTACGTCCTGGACCCGGCCAGCCAGCGTCTGCAGCAGGTGGTGACCATGCGCCGCCTGATCACCGGCCTGCCCGAGGAGTCGATCCTCGAGGTGGCCCAGGTCAATCCGCCAGTAACCGTGGACGCGTTGATGGACCAGGAAGAGGTGGCGCGGCTGATCCGTCGCCACGACCTGCTGGCCATTCCGGTGGTCGATGCCAGCCAGCGGATGCTGGGCATCGTCACCGTGGACGACGTGCTTGATGCGCTGATCGAGGAATCCACCGAAGACGCGCACAAGTTCGGCGGCATGGAAGCGCTGGACAAGCCGTACATGCAGATCGGCTTCCTGGAGATGCTGCGCAAGCGCGCCGGCTGGCTGAGCGTGCTGTTCCTGGGCGAGATGCTGACGGCCAGCGCCATGCAGCACTACGAGGACGAACTGGCACGCGCGGTGGTGCTGACGTTGTTCATCCCGTTGATCATGAGTTCCGGCGGCAACTCCGGCTCGCAGGCCACCTCGCTGCTGATCCGCAGCCTGGCGCTGCGCGAGCTGCGCCTGCGCGACTGGTGGAAGGTGGCCCTGCGCGAGATTCCGACCGGTATGGTGCTGGGTGCCATTCTCGGTGCCCTGGCGATCGTCCGCATCGTCATCTGGCAGCTGGGTGGCCTGCACGACTACGGCGAGCACTGGGTGCTGCTGGCGATCACAATCGGTGCGGCGCTGGTGGGCATCGTCACCTTCGGGTCATTGTCGGGTTCGATGCTGCCGTTCGTGCTCAAGCGGCTGGGATTCGACCCGGCCAGCGCATCCGCCCCGTTCGTGGCCACGCTGGTCGACGTGACCGGGCTGGTGATCTATTTCAGCATCGCCGCGATGATCCTGCGCGGCACGCTGCTGTAGGGCCTGTCGCCCCCGCATGCGGCGGGGCGCCGCATCCGCCGCCTGCTTTGTTGCGCTGGATCATGCGCCTGTTGCGCGGGTGCGTGTACCGTAGGCGCATGAGCACCTACCACCTGCAGTCAGTGTTCCGCCCGCAGTCGGTCGCAGTGATCGGCGGCAGTCCGCGCGAGCGCTCGGCCGGCCGCGCGGTGATGCGCAACCTGCGCGGTACGGGCTTCCCCGGCAAGGTGGCGTGGATCAACCCGCGCCACGCCGAAATCGATGGCATCCGCACGGTGAAGCGGCTGAAGGATCTGGACTGGGTGCCGGATCTCGTGGTGATCACCGCGCCAGCCGCCATCGTGCCGCAGGTGGTGCGTACCGCGGCCGAGCGGGGCGTGCAGGCGGCGATCATCCTCACCGCGCATCTGGGGGATGGCCCGGGTTCACTGTCGGCGCAGGTGGAGGCCGTGGCCCGCCGGCACGGTCTGCGCATCCTGGGCCCGCATTGCCTGGGTGTGATCGCGCCGCATGCACGGCTCAACGCCAGCATCGCCGCACACTTCCCGCAGGCTGGCGATCTTGCGTTGATCTCCGAGTCCTCGGCGATCGCCGCGGCGCTGGTGGAATGGGGCGTGGCGCGTTCGGTGGGATTCTCCGCCGTGGTCTCGCTGGGCGATACGCTGGACGTCGACTTCGGCGATCTGCTGGACTATTTCGCCACCGATTACCGCACGCGCGCCATCCTGCTCTACGTCGAACAGATCAAGGACGCGCGCAAATTCATGTCGGCGGCGCGTGCGGCCGCACGCGCCAAGCCCGTGGTGGTGGTGAAGTCCGGCCGCAGCGAGCGCGTGCAGCCTGGCAGCCGCGATACCCATGTGCAGGCGCTTGCACGAGCCGATGATGTCTACGGCGCTGCGTTCAACCGCGCCGGCCTGCTGCGCGTGGGTGCCCTGGACGAGCTGTTCACCGCCGCAGAGACCCTGGGCCGGCTGGGTACCTTCCCGGGCCGTCGGCTGGCCATCCTCAGCAATGGGGGCGGCGTCGGCCGGCTGGCCGTGGACCAGCTGGCCGCGCTGCGCGGAACCCTGGCGAACCTGTCCGACAGCACGGTCGAAAAGCTCGATGCGGTGCTGCCGCAGGGCTGGTCGCGCAGCAATCCGGTGGATATCGTGGTGGATGCCGATGGCGAGCGCTATGCCGCGGCCATCGAGGCCCTGCTGGCCGACAACGAGAACGATGCGGTGATGGTGGTCAACGTACCGACGGCGTTCACCTCGTCGGCCGACGCCGCGCAGGCGCTGACCCGCACGCTCGGCCTGCGCCCGCGCCACCATCGTGACAAGCCGGTGTTCGCCGTGTGGCTGGGCAACGATGACCAGGCCACCGCCACGCTCAATGCGGCGCGCGTGCCGACCTATCCCACCGAAGCCGAAGCGGTACGTGGCTTCCAGCATCTGGTGCGCTATCGGGAAGCGCAGAACGCACTGATGGAAACCCCGCCGAGCCTGCCGCAGGACTTCAGCGTGGATGCGGCCGCGGCGCGCACGCTGGTCGAGGCCGCGCTGGCCAACGGCCAGCAGTGGCTGGACCCGTTGGCCACGCACGAGCTGCTGAAGGCCTATGGCATTCCCTCCGCGCCGGTGATGCATGCGCGCGACGCGCACGAGGCCATGGATCTGGCGCAGCCGCTGCTGGAGCGGGGTGCGACCGTCGCCTTGAAGATCTTGTCACCGGACATCCCGCACAAGTCCGAAGTGGACGGCGTGCGCCTGAACCTGTCGACGCTGCCGGCGGTGCAGGCTGCGGCCAAGGCGATCCTGTCGCGTGCACGCCAGCTGCGCCCGGATGCACGCATCGACGGTCTGCTGGTGCAGCCGACCATCGTCCGCCCGAAAGCGCGTGAACTGATCGTGGGCATCGCCGATGACGCGACCTTCGGCCCGGTGATCGTGGTCGGTCGCGGCGGCACGGCGGTGGAGGTGATCAACGACAAGGCACTGGCCTTGCCGCCGCTGGATCTGCGCCTGGCCCACGAGCTGATCGGGCGTACCCGTGCGTCGCGGATCCTCAAGGCCTATGGCGATGTTCCCGCTGCTGATGAGCGCGCACTGGCCCTGGCGCTGGTGAAACTGGCGCAGCTGGCCGCCGACATTCCGGAAGTGCGCACGCTGGATATCAATCCGCTGCTGGTCGATGGCAAGGGCATTCTCGCTCTCGATGCACGCGTCGCCATCGCGCCTTCGCGCATCCTGCACAAGGGTCGCGGCCATCCGCGCTTCTCGGTGTTCCCGTATCCGAAGGAGTGGGAGCGCACCATCGAGCTGTCCGATGGCGGTCACGCCTTCGTGCGCCCGGTGCGCCCCGAGGACGACGCGCTGTTCCGCGCGTTCTTTGCCCGGGTCAGCGACGAGGATCTGCGCCTGCGCTTCTTCCAGTCGGTGAAGCACTTCAGCCACGAGTTCATCGCCCGTCTGACCCAGCTCGACTATGCGCGCTCGATCGCGCTGGTGGCCATCGAACCGCGCAGCGGCGAGATGCTCGGCGCCGTGCGCCTGCACGCGGATGCGGATTATCACCGCGGCGAGTACGGCATCCTGATCCGCTCCGACCTGAAGGGCCATGGCATCGGCTGGCGACTGATGGCGATCATGATCGAGTATGCGAAGTGGCTGGGGCTGCACGTGGTCGAGGGACAGGTGCTGCGCGAGAACAGCACCATGCTGGCGATGTGCCAGAGCCTGGGTTTCAAGACCCGGCTGGACCCGGACGACCCGACGGTGATGGTGGTGACCCTGCCGGTGCAGCAGGTGGACGTTCCCGAGGTACCGCCGGTGGCGTGAGCGTCACCTCATCGGCGGCGTCGTAACGCCGAAGTGATCGTGGCATACCGTCCGTGCGGTTGCGACAATGCGGGCCATGACTGACCGCATCCCCTTGCTGCTGCTCCCCGGCCTGCTCAACGATGCCGAGCTGTGGCGCGCGCAGCTGGCCGACCTGGCCGATATCGCCGAGTGCAGCGTGGGCGACCAGACCCGCGGCGCGACCCTGCAGGCGGTGGCCGAGGATGTGCTGGCGCAGGCACCTGCGCGCTTCGCGCTGGCCGGGTTCTCGCTGGGAGGCTTCGTTGCCCAGCAGATCCTGCGCGTCGCACCGGAGCGGGTGCTGCGGCTGGCGCTGATCGACACCTCGATCCACGCCGATTCGCCGGAGCGCGCCGAGCAGCGTCGCAGCCAGCGCGCCAGCGTGCGCCTGCCCGGGAAGTTTCATGGATTCGGTGACGCCCTGATGCGCAGCTACATCGATGCCTCGCGGCTGGACGACTATGTACTGGTGCAGCGCGTGCGCGACATGACGGCGCGTCTTGGCGCGGAGGTGTTCCTGCGACAGAGCGCGCTGGAACGTCGTGACGGCCACGATGTGCTGGCCGGATATCGCGATCCGCTGCTGATCGTGTGCGGTGCCAACGACCGCATCACGCCATTGGCGGTGAGCGAGGAGATGCACGCGCTGGTACCGCACTCGCAGCTGGTGGTGGTGCCCGACTGCGGGCACCTGGCGCCGATGGAGAAGCCGGATGAGGTCAGTGCGGCGATGCGCGGGTGGCTGCTGCAGGACTGAAGGGCCCGCCGGGCATGGCCCGGCGCTACCTGTGGCAATCCGGTAGCGCCGGAGCGCGCCCGGCGGCCCCCATCGTCATCGTCCGGTAGCGCCGGGCCGTGCCCGGCGGCTTCGGCTCAGTCCCAGGCCGGCGCGATGCCTTCCGGATTGGCCAGCCGATGCCCGCGGTCGAGCCTGGCAATCTGTGCCATGTCCTCCTCGGTCAAACGGATGGCCGCCGCTTCCAGATTGGAGGCCAGGTTCTCGCGCCGGGTCGAGGACGGAATCACCGCAAAGCCCTGCTGCAGTGCCCATGCCAGTGCGATCTGCGCCGGCGTGGCCTGGTGGCGGCCGGCGATGGCCTGGATCACCGGGTCCTTGATGACTTCGCCATAGGCCAGGCTCATGTACGCGGTGACAGGGATGCCGTTCTCCTGCAGGAACTTCACCAGCAGGCGATTCTGCAGGTAGGGATGGATCTCGACCTGATTGGTGGCGATGGCGTCGGCGCCGAGGATGCCGATTGCCTTGCGCGTCTGCGCGATGGTGAAGTTGGAGATGCCGATCTCCCTGGTGAGGCCCTGCGCCCTGGCTTCGGCCAGCGCCGGCAGGTACTCCTCCATCGGCACGTCGACCTTGTCGTTCGGTGAGGGCCAGTGGATCAGCGCCAGGTCGACATGGTCGGTGCGCAGCTTCTTCAGGCTGTCGTGCAGGCTGGCCAGCAGCGCATCGCGCTTGAACTCGGTGATCCAGACCTTGGTGGTCAGGTAGATCTCGTCACGCGGCACGCCGGATTCGGCGATGGCCTGGCCGACCTCGGCCTCGTTGTCGTAGATCTGCGCGGTATCGATGGCGCGGTAACCGACGTCCAGTGCGTTGCGTACCGAGTCGATCACAGTCTGGCCTTTCAGGCGGAAGGTGCCGAGACCGAAAGCGGGGACAGTCATGGGGGAACTCCAGCTAATGGGGGAAGGGCGCGGTAGATCCGCACAAGGGTAGGGCAGGGCCTGCATGCATGCCGGCAACGGTGCATTGCGCAGGCGTGGAGATGCGTCGGTAGTGAGCGGCGTCGTATCAGTGTGCGGTGATCGCGGTGCCCTCGGCGCGGTCGTCGATGCCGTCCCGACGGTCCAGGCGGCCGCTGAGCACGGTCAATGCATAGGCACCCACCACCACCAGCGCGCCCAGCCACGGCGTATGCATCAGGCCGACGTTCTCCACCACCAGGCCGCCCAGCGATGCGCCCAGGGCGATGCCGATGTTGAATGCAGCGATGTTCAGTCCGGATGCCACGTCGGTGGCCTGCGGCGCATGGCGCTGCGCCTGCTTGACCACATAGACCTGCAGTCCGGGCACGTTGCCGAAGGCCACCGCACCCAGGGCCAGCACCGTCAGCAACATCAACACCGTGTTGTAGGCGGTGAAGGTGAGCGCCAACAGGACCATGGCCAGCAGGGCGAAGATGCGCCTGAGCGCCGGAACCGGACCCATGCGGTCGGCCATGCGGCCGCCCCACAGATTGCCGATCGCCACCGACACGCCATACACCAGCAGCACCAGGCTGACCGCGTTGGCCGAGAAGCCGGTGACGTCCTGCAGGATGGGCGCCAGGTAGGTGAAGGCCAGGAACGTGCCGCCGTAGCCCAGTGCCGTCATCGCGTAGACCAGCAGCAGGCGCGGCTGGGCCAGCACGGCCAGCTGCTGGCGGAAGCGGGCGGGCGCGCTCTGCGGCACAGTGCGCGGCACGAACAGCGCCGCGCCGACCAGGGCGATCACGCCCAGGCCGGCCACGGCCAGGAAGGTCGCGCGCCAGCCCAGGTGCTGGCCGATGAAGGTGCCCAGCGGCACGCCGGTCACCAGTGCGACGGTCAGCCCGGTGAACATGATCGCGATCGCGCTGGCGGCCTTTTCTTTCGGCACCACCGCCGTGGCGATGATCGAGCCGATCGAGAAGAACACGCCATGGGCGAGGCCGGTCAGGATGCGGGCGACAATCAGCGAGGCGTAGCCCGGTGCCATCCAGGCGATGACGTTGCCCAGCGTGAACAGCGCCATCAGTGCCACCAGCAGGGTCTTGCGCGGCACGCGGCCGGTCAGCGCGGTCAGCACCGGCGCGCCGATGGCTACGCCCAGGGCGTACAGCGAGACCAGCAGGCCGGCCGAAGGCAGGCTGACCTGCAGGTCGGCGGCAATGGTCGGAATCAGGCCGACGATGACGAATTCGGTGGTGCCGATGGCGAAGGCGCCCAGGGTCAGCGCCAGCAGGGCGAGAGGAATGCCGCGGATCATGGCGGGCTCCGGAGGAAGGAAGGCGCGCAGTGTGCGCGGCCCACCTTTGCCTAAAAACCGGTCTTCACGCCAATCACTCTTGCCTGGTGGTCAATAATGGCGCCATGAAGACCACCCTCGATGAAATGCAGGCCTTTCTGGCCGTGATCGACAGCGGTTCGATCAGTGCCGCCGCCGAGCAGCTGGGTCAGACCCCTTCCGGGGTGAGCCGGGCGCTTGGGCGGCTGGAGGACAAGCTGGGCACCACCCTGCTGACCCGTACCACGCGCCGGCTGCACCTGACCGCCGAAGGCGAGGCCTACCTGCGCCATGCACGGGCGATCATCGACGCGGTGGAGTCGGCCGAAGAGCAGATGGCGGCGCGCCGCGAGCGCCCGGCTGGACGCCTGCGGGTGGATGCGGCCATGCCGTTCGTGCTGCACGTGATCGTCCCCCTGGTGGCGGGCTACCGCGCGCGATACCCGGAGGTGCAGCTGGAGTTGAACAGTTCCGAACGCTACATCGACCTGCTGGAACGACGCACCGACGTGGCCATCCGCATCGGCCCACTGGCCGACTCAACGCTGCACGCGCGCTCGCTGGGCCGCTGCCGGCTGCAGCTGCTGGCCAGCCCGGGCTACCTGGCCGAGCACGGTGAACCGGCCAGCGTGGCGGCGCTGGGTCAGCACACGCTGCTGGGATTCAATGAACCCGAATCGCTGAACCGCTGGCCCGTGCCGGGCGACGCCGACGGCCAGCTGCTGGTACGGCCGGACATCGCCGTATCCAGCGGCGAGACCCTGCGCCGGTTGGCGGTGGAAGGGGTGGGCATCACCTGCCTGTCGGACTTCGTCACCGAACGCGACCGTGCTGCCGGCACGCTGGTGCCGGTACTGGCTGCACAGACGCTGGATGTCTACCAGCCGATCCACGCCGTGTACTACCGCAACACGGCGGTCTCGGCGCGGATCAGCTCGTTCCTGGACCATCTCGGTGACGCGATGGTGCAGTCGGATTACCTGCGCTGAGGCATGCCGCGCTCGCCGGGCATGGCCCGGCGTTACCTGCGCGTTCGGCAGAGCCGGACCCATGCTCGGCTGCACAGGGTCCATGCAGTCCTTCAGGCCGCGCGCGCCAGCGCATCGCCGCTCGCCGCGGGGGGCGACAGATCGAACACATCCACCGCGTCCATCAACCGGTCCGCCTGCTGCTCCAGGCTGCGCGCGGCGGCGCTGGCCTCTTCCACCAGCGCGGCATTCTGCTGGGTCGCGCCGTCCATCTGCACCACGGTCTGGTTGACCTGTTCGATGCCTGCACTCTGTTCCTGCGACGCGGCGGAGATCTCGGCCATGATGTCGGTCACGCGCTGCACCGAGGCGACGATCTCGGCCATGGTCATGCCCGCCTGGCGCACGCGTTGTGCGCCATCGGCCACCTGGTCCACCGAGGTATCGATCAGCGTCTTGATCTCCTTGGCCGCATTGGCTGAACGCTGCGCCAGCGTACGCACCTCACTGGCCACCACGGCGAAGCCCCGGCCCTGCTCACCGGCACGCGCAGCCTCCACCGCTGCGTTCAATGCCAGGATGTTGGTCTGGAAGGCGATGCCATCGATCACGCTGATGATGTCGGCGATCTGCCGCGAAGAGGCCTCGATCGCCCCCATCGTCGCCACCACCTGCGTGACCACCTCGCCCCCCTGCGAGGCAACCTCGTGCGCGCCGATCGCAAGCTGGTTGGCCTGGCGTGCGTGCTCGGCGTTCTGGCGCACGGTGGAGGTCAGTTCCTCCATCGATGCTGCCGTCTCCTCCAGGTTGGCAGCCTGCTGCTCGGTGCGGCGCGACAGGTCGTTGTTGCCGGCGGCGATCTCGGCGGCCGCGGCATGGATGCTGCCCGAAGTGTGCTTGATGTCGGTGACGATGGTGGCCAGCTGCGCCGCAGTCGTGTTGGCATCGCCAGCGATGCGGGCGAACACGCCCTGGAAGCTGCCGTGCATGCGCGCGCCAAGCCGGCCATCGGCAATCGCGCGCAGCATCGTTGAGACCTCGCCGAGATTCTGCTCGGTGGTCTGCATGAGCTGGTTCAGGCCCTCCACCATCGCGCGGAAGTCATGCTCGAAGCGCGCGCTGTCACCGCGCTGGCTGAAATCGCCGGCCGCAGCGGCGGCGGCAAGGCGGCGGATCTCGCCGTTGATGGTGCCAAGGTTGGCCTTGGCAGTATCCAGCGCTTCGGTGATGACGGCCTTCTCGCCTGGCAGGCGCTCCATGTCCTCGCTGAGATCGCCCACCGCATAGCGGCCCATGATCGTGATCGCGCGCATCTTCACCCGGATGTGCGCGTCGACCAGCGCGTTGCTGTCGGCCACCATGGTTCCGAATGCGCCAGGGAAGGCGCTGGCATCCATGCGGTAGCTGATCGAGCCGGCGTCATGCGCCTTCGCCATTGCCGCCTGCGCCTCGAGCACGCCGCCCACCGTGGCCTGCACGGCCTGCATGGCCTGCGCCAGCCGGCCCACTTCATCGCGGCTGCGAACCTGCACGACGTGCTGCAGGTCGCCAGCGGCCACGGCGCGCGCAGCCGCCTCCACCGCCAGCACCGGTTGCACCACCGCGCGGCGCAGCCACCAGGCCAGGCCCATCAGCAGCAGCGCAGCGGCGACCACGGTCAGCACCGCGCACAGCAGCAGCATCTGCCTTGCCTGCTGCGCGCGCGTGGCCACCGCGGCCTCGGCCACCCGGGTGGCCTGCGTGCTCAGCGCGTCCAGCGATGCGGCCACCGCGCGGTCCTTGCCCCGCACCAGGGTATCGCCAGCAGTGGCATCGTAGCCGGCCGCAGCAAACGCCTGCAGTGCAGCGTGATAGTCCTTCTGCAGCTGCGCGTGCAGGCCAGCGAAGGCGAGGGCGAGCTCGCGCGTACGGGCATCGGGGCTGCTGGCCAGCCCGCGTGCCAGTCCATCGACGATTCTGCCTTCGCTGTCGAATGCATCCAGATGACGCTGGCGCAGGACCGGATCGTGGCCCCGCAGCAGCACGTTCTTCCATTCCTGCACCTGGCCACGGAACTCGCGCTGCAGGCGTTCGGCATCGCGGCCATGGGCGACTTCGGCAGGCACCTCGGCAGACAGCTTCAGCCAGGCCGACGCCAGGCCGGCCAACGCACACAGCAGGATGACGGCGAGGCCAAGGGATACGGCGCCGAGCAGCTTCGTCTGCAGTCGCGGCGCATGGGGAGAGGCATTCATGGGGCGAGATCTCGGAAGGGGGGCGATGCGGTATCGACCTGATCTCGCGTGCTCTGAAGTGCGATAAGGATCACATTATCGTTTCGTTCAACGAGGTGAAGGAAATGTTTCATAGGACAGATGTGTCCATATGGAACGAAACAGGACGCTCGACAGGGGATATAAATGTAACTATTGTTGTTACATGAAATCCTCGAACCCGCTTTCCGACGCGCTGCACGTGATGGCCCATCTCGTGGGCCAGCAGGGGCCGCGCACCTCCGAACAGCTGGCCATGTGCCTGCCGACCCATCCGGTGGTGATCCGCCGGCTGCTGGCACAGATGCACAAGGCCGGGTTGGTGCGCAGCACACGCGGGCACGGCGGTGGCAGCCAGCTGGCGCGCGATGCCACCCGCATCACCCTGCACGACATCTACCTGGCGGTCGGCGCACCGCCGCTGGTGCAGATCGGCACACGCGGCGCAGGTCGTGGCTGCCCGATCCAGCAACTGGTCGATTCGGCGCTGCTCGATGGTGCCCGCGAAGCGCAGCGATTGCTGGAACACCGCCTGCAGTCCACCACGCTCGACCAGCTCGGCGCGGAGTTCGCGCGCCACCTCGCCCATCACCGCTCCCTGGAAGGACACCATGAATCCTGAAGTGATCATCGTCGGCGGCAGTTACGCCGGCATCGCCGCGGGCCTGATCCTGGCCCGCGCACGCCGCGCGGTCACCGTCATCGACGCCGGCCTGCCCCGCAACCGTGCGGCCAGCCATTCGCATGGCGTCCTCGGCCTGGACGGCATCAGTGGTGCCGAGCTGTTGAAGACGGCGCGCCAGCAGCTGCTGGACTATCCCAGCGTCCGCTGGATCCATGCCGAGGCCGCGCACGCCACCGCCAGCCCCGACGGTGTCGAGGTCCGCACCGCGGATGGCCAGGTGCTGGCCGCACGCAAGCTGCTGCTGGCCAGTGGCATCAGTGACCAGCTGCCGGACCTGCCCGGCCTGGCCGAGCGCTGGGGCAGCACCGTGCTGCATTGTCCCTACTGCCATGGCTACGAAGTCGGCGGCGGAGCGATCGGCGTGCTCGGCGGCCATCCGATGTCGGCCGGCAAGGCACCGCTGTTCGCCGACTGGGGCAATGTCACCTTCTTCAGCCAGGCGGGGGAGATCAGTGAGGAGGAACGCGTGGCCATGCAGCAGCGTGGCGTGCAGATCGAGATCTCGCCGGTGATTGCCGTGCAGGGCGACCAGCCGACCTGGCTGGAAGTGGAACTGGCCGATGGCCGTCGCATCGCCCAGCGCGCGCTGTTCGTTCCAGCCACCCAGGCGATGGCCACGCCGCTGGTGCAGCAGCTGGGCTGCGCGCTGGTCGAAAGCCCGCTCGGCGTGCTGATCGAGGTGGACGCGATGAAGCAGACCTCGGTGCCGAATGTGTACGCCGCAGGCGACGCGACCACGGTTGGCAACATCACCCTGGCCGCCGCCGAAGGGGTGCGTGCCGGGATCGGCGTGCATCACGCGCTGGTCAGCGAAGACAGCATGGGGTGACGGAAAGGGCCGGATTCCGCTCTCTTGAACGTCATCCGGCCCGCCCCATCAGCCTTTGACGCACAGCACCTGGCGCAGTGTGTGGACCACGTCCACCAGGTCGAGCTGGGCGGCCATCACATCGTCGATCGACTTGTACGCCGCCGGCGATTCATCCAGCACGCCGCTGTCCTTGCGGCATTCCACATGCGCGGTCGCCTCGCGGTGCTGGGCCAGGGTGATCCGCTCGCGTGCCGTGCCGCGGCTCATCACCCGGCCTGCGCCGTGGCTGCAGCTGTGGAAACTGTCTGCATTGCCCTTGCCACGTACGATGTAGCTGCGCGTGCCCATGCTGCCGGGGATGATGCCCAGCTCGCCCTGGCGTGCACTGACCGCACCCTTGCGGGTGACCAGCAGTTCCTGCCCGGCGTGCGTTTCCTTCTGCACGTAGTTGTGGTGGCAGTTGACGGCCATCGCCGCCAGCCGGAACGGCGGCAACCGATGCCGCATCTCGGCCAGCACGCGCGCCATCATCGCCTCGCGATTGTGCCGCGCATAGTCCTGCGCCCAGGACACCGCCTCCACGTAGTCGTCGAACAGCGGCTCGCCTTCCATGAAGAAGGCCAGGTCCTTGTCAGGCAGATGGAAACCGAGCACGCGGCGCTCCAGCTCGCGACGCGCCTGCTCGATGAAGTACGTGCCGATCAGGTTGCCGGTGCCACGCGAGCCGCTGTGCAGCATTACCCACACGGCATCCGTTTCATCCAGGCACAGCTCGATGAAGTGGTTGCCACCTCCCAGCGTGCCCAGCTGGCGATCGAGCTTGTCGGTGCGGATCCGGCGATGCCTGTCCTTGATCTTCTCCAGGCCAGCGGCCAGGCCGGACTGCACCAGCCGCGTGTGGATGCTGTCGGGCATGCGCTGATGCTCGCCACCGCGACCGTTGCCGACCGGGATGCTGCGCTCGATGCTGTTGCGCAGCTGCCGCAGGTCATCGGGCAGGTCGTTGGCCTGCAGCGTCGTGCGCACCGCGGCCATGCCGCAGCCGATGTCCACGCCCACCGCCGCCGGAATGATCGCCCCGCGGGTCGGGATCACCGAGCCGACGGTCGCGCCCTTTCCCAGGTGCACGTCCGGCATCACGGCCACCCAGGGCCCGACGAATGGAATGGCGGCGATGTTGCGCAGCTGCTCATGGGCCTGCGCTTCCAGCGGCACGCCGTTCACCCAGCCCTTGATCGGCGTGGTGCCCTCGGCATGCAGCCATTGATAGGTGTGTTGAGTATCCATGTTGCAATCCATCTCCTTGATGGGCCGGCGGCGCGTCCCTGCGCCGCCCCAGCCCCCTACTTCATCGTCACCAGCTGCTTCAGCACGCCATCCAGGCCGCCGAACACGGTGAGCTTGTCGATCTTCTCGGTGACCTTCTCCAGCGCTTCCAGCTCCTTCAGCCGCATCAGCACCGGGTTGTCCTCGATCAGCCTTGCGGTATTGAGCTGCGAGCGGGTGGCGTTGGCCTCCTCGCGGCGGCGGATCACGCTGGCCTGCGCCTGCTTCTCGGCCAGCACCACGCCGTTGAGGATCTCCTTCATCTCGCCCGGCAGGATCACGTCCTTGATGCCGACACCCAGCAGCTGCACACCGTGGCCCTCGATCGCGGCGCGCACGTGCGCGGCGATCTCACCGTCCAGCGCCGCCTTCTCGCCCAGCAGCTCATCCAGGCTGCGCGTGGCGATTGCCTGGCGCAGCCCGAACTGCAGCTGCCGGTAGATGAACTCGTCGGCGTTGCTGAGCGTGCGGTGTGCACGCACCGGGTCGACCACCTGCACGGTCGCGGCCAGGTTCACCCGCAGGGTCACCTTGTCGCGGCTGAGCAGCTCCTGGCCGGACACGTCGAGCGAACGCGCACGCAGTTCGACGCGCTCCACCGACACGTTGCCGTTGAAATTCCAGAACGCGTGCAGTCCGGCATCCAGGGTCTGTCGCAGCGTACCGTCGACGAACAGCAGGCCGACCGACTCGCTCGGCACGGTGCTGATCACCGCCACGCGCGGCAGTACGCCCAACTGGCCCAGGCGCTGCTGCACGTCGGCCGGCACGCGCGGTTCGTCATCCAGGGCCATCACGCGCACCGCGGTCTCGACCGAACCCCGCCAGTAAAGATGGCGGCTGCCGGGCGGCAGGACATCGTCGATACGGCCATTGCGCAGCAGCAGACCCACCTGTGCGGCGCCGATATCGGCCAGCACGAAGTGTTCGTGCAGCTGTGCTCCCAGCGCGTCGATCAGGCTGTCCTGGTCGCTGCCGTTGTAGGCGCTGCCCTTCGATGCGTTGTGCACGGTCACCTGCGGCGAGCCGCCGAACCGCGGCAGGCGGTGCACGCCCGGCAGCAGCACCTGCTGGAAACGACGGTTGCGATACACCAGGCCGCGCTCGCCGTCGCCGATCACGACCTTGATGGTCCAGAACATGGGAGTCTCTCCTTGTATGGCTCTGGTGGTTCGACCCGATGGGAATCCATCACCACGACCCGGGCCGATCAGGTCGTGGCGAGGCGGCCTGCACACCCCGTGCAGGCCGCGGAAGAGGGCGGCCACCGGTGGACGGTCCGCGCGCGGAGCCTTCGGTGCGCCGGCAGTACTGCCATGGGCGTCGCCGGCAGGCAGCACCGGGGTGGACCAAGGCGGGCAGTGGCGGCGGACCGGGGCCCGGCGTGCGGTCCGTTGCCTTCCACTTCTTGGCCCGAAGGCGATGTCCGTGGATGGCGACGATGGCCGCTGGGACGTGCGTCCCGGGTGTTGCTTCAACTCATGACGTGACAGGTCATGTGGTTTGGAGTGGGAATTGAACCCACGACAGACGGACTCAGGATCCGTTGCTCTGACCAGGCTGAGCTATCCAGTTGGGAATCGCGCGGAATCGAACCGCGTGCCGGCGAACCGGCGCCTGCGACCTGCAGGCGATCCAGGCGAGGGCATGTCCGCGACCTCCGGCATACGCTACGGCAGCGCCGCGCGCACCAGCCCGCCATTGAAACGGGACCGTTGGAAAATCGAGGGTGCAGGCCATCGACATTATCGGCGGGCGATAATGTTGTGAGGCAATGCAGATAATGTCCGGGCACGGCCGCGCGCGCGAAGATAAACTCCGGCGTGCAGGTAATGGCCGATCAGTGTGCGGCGGAATGCCGCGCGGGGTGCAGTTCTGGCATCGCGGGTCCTTGTGCCGACGCAAACGAAAACGCCCCCGGGACATACGTTCCGAGGGCGTCGTCAAGCCTCGGAGATCGGGGTGGCCGATCTCCGCAGGGCGGGTATCAGGCCGTTGTGGGCAGTGCTTCCTTGCCGGACGCGCGCGCCAGCACATCCATGCGCAGGCATGGCAGCAGTGTGGCGATGGCGGAGAAATGCGCGTTCAAGGGAAACATCCAGGCGGGTGTTGAAACGAGGTGCGCACGATAAACCACGATTTAGTCGTGCGCAACCATTTTGTTGAATTATTTTCTTCTGCCCGATGCCGGCGACCGCCCCCGGCCAATCTCAGCCTTCCGCGCTTGCCGCGTCCAGCTGCGCGACATCCTGCACGCTCAGCGATACATTCGCCGCGGCCAGCAGGTCGTGCAGCTGTTCGACGCTGGTGGCGCTGACGATCGGCGCGGTGATCGACGGCCGTGCGATCTGCCATGCCAGTGCGATCTGTGCCGGGCTGGCAGTGTGCTTGCTGGCCACGTCATCCAGCGCTTCCAGGATGCGCAGGCCGCGCGGGTTGAGATAACGCTTCACCACGTTCTCGCCCCGCGCCGGGCTTTTGCCCGCATCGGCTGCCGTGCGGTACTTGCCGCTGAGGAAGCCGCTGGCCAGCGCGTAGTAGCCGATCACGCCGATCTGTTCGCGCTGCACCAGCGGTTCCAGCGCGGTCTCGTAGCCGGCGCGGTCGTAGAGGTTGTACTCCGGCTGCAGGGTTTCGTAACGCGGCAGCTTGTAGTCGGTGGATACCTTCAGCGCATCGGCCAGGCGGGTGGCGCTGTAGTTGGAGGCACCGATGGCGCGCACCTTGCCGGCTTCGATCAGGCGACCAAACGCGGCCAGCGTGGCTTCCAGCGGTGTCGACTCATCATCCTCGTGCGCCTGGTACAGATCGATCACATCGGTCTGCAGGCGACGCAGCGAGTCTTCCACCGCCGCATTGATGTTGTCCGGGGTCAGCCCCGGGCGCTCGGCCCATTTGCCGACCTTGGTCGCCAGCACCACCTTCTCGCGCTTGCCGCTGCGGGCGAACCACCTGCCGATCAGCGTCTCCGATTCGCCGCCTGCATTGCCGGGCACCCAGGCCGAGTACACGTCGGCGGTGTCGACCAGGTTGAAGCCGGCGTCGACGAAGGCATCGAGCAGGGCGAAGCTGGCCTTCTCGTCGGCGCTCCAGCCGAACACGTTGCCTCCGAAGGCGAGCGGACGTACATGCAGGCCGGAACGGCCCAGTTCACGGGTTGCCGTCATGGGCACGGTCTCCTTGGGGGAAGTGCTCCAGAATAGAACGCGTTGTGTTACCGCGCTGCGGCGCTGACCACAAAACAGTGTTCCGCGACGGGCGCGCGGCTAACGATTTGTGAACACCTGGCGCGCGGTGACTGCTAGTCTCGCCGCATCATTCCGCTGGAGTCGCCCCGATGATGCCTGCTTCGTCCCTGCGTGGTTGCCGCCTGTTGCTTGCTTCCGCCCTGCTTGCTGCCGTGCCCGCGTACGCTGCGCCGACCTTGGTGGCGCCGGCGCAGATCCAGGTATCGCCCGCCATCGACGCTGCGGTGAAGGCGTCGACCCGTGATCCGGCCAACGTCAAGCGTGATGGCTACCGTCATCCGGCACAGTCGCTGGCCTTCTTCTCGGTGGCACCGGAGAAGACCGTCATCGAAATCACTCCGGGCAACGGTTGGTATTCGGAAATCCTCGCGCCGCTGCTGCATGACAAGGGCCGGTACGTGGCAGCCGTGGTCGACCCGATGGCGGTGGCAGAAGGTCGTGGCCGCGACTACCAGCAGCGCAGCCGCGATGGCCTGGAAAAGAAGTTCGCCGGTGCGCCGGCACAGTTCGGCAAAGCAGTCGTGGTCGCCTACGATCCGGCCACGCCGGTGTTCGGACCGGCCAACTCGGCCGATGTGGTGCTGACCTTCCGCAACGTGCACAACTGGCGCAAGGCCGGCCAGGCGCAGGGCATGTTCCAGGGCTTCTTCAACGTGCTCAAGCCGGGCGGCGTGCTGGGCGTGGTGGAGCACCGCGCCAAGGCCGATGTGGCCGACGATGATGACACTGGTTATGTCGGCCAGCAGCAGGTGATCGCCTTGGCCGAGGCCGCCGGCTTCAGGTTGGATGCGCGCAGCGAGATCAATGCCAACCCGCGCGACACCAAGGATCATCCCAACGGCGTGTGGACCCTGCCGCCGACCAACCAGCATGACAAGGCCGACGCCGCGAAGTACCAGGCCATCGGCGAAAGCGATCGCATGACCCTGCGCTTCATCAAGCCCTGAGTCGAAGCCTCGCAGCCGCAAGCGGCAATGGACACACGTGTATCCGCCGGGCCTGGCCCGGCGCGACAGTCAAAGGAGTGAGCGGTTGAAGAAGATCCTGTACATCGTGATCGCAGTACTGGTGCTGGTACGCCTGTTCGACTTCACCTTCCATGGCGGCAATACCTATGACCTGCTGGGCGCGGTGGGGTTCGCGGTGCTGTTGATCGGCATCCTGCAGGATGAACGCGCGCGCCGTGCGAGCCCGCCATTGGCGTCCCAGCGGCGGCGGGCGGCGATCGCATCGGCCTGTGGCATTGCGCTGGTGCTTGTTTCGTTCCTGCTGAAGTGGAAGGTCTTCGGCTGAGGCGCCCGTGATCGCGATGGCAGCGCCGGGATGGGACAATGCCGCATCCACCGCCTGCCGTGCCTGCGATGCTGATTGCCTTCAACAAGCCGTTCAATGTGCTGTGCCAGTTCACCGATCGCAGCGTCCCGCCGCGCCCGACCCTGGCGGGGTTCGGCCTGCCGCCGCGTGTGTATGCAGCCGGCCGGCTGGATCATGACAGTGAAGGCCTGCTGCTGCTGACCGACAACGGCCCCTTGGCGCACAGGTTGACCGACCCGAAGCACAAGGCCGACAAGACCTACTGGGTGCAGGTGGAAGGCACGCCTGGCGAGGACCAGCTGCAGCGCCTGCGCAGCGGCGTGATCCTCAATGACGGGCCGACCCTGCCGGCGAAGGTCGAACGGCTCGATCCCGCGCCGGAGCTGTGGACGCGCGATCCGCCCGTGCGTTTCCGCAAGACCGTTGCCGATACCTGGCTGGCGATCACGATCCGCGAAGGGCGCAACCGCCAGGTACGGCGGATGACCGCCGCCGTGAACCTGCCCACCCTGCGCCTGGTGCGGGTGGCAATGGGTCCTTACCGGCTGGATGATCTGCGCCCCGGACAGTGGCGGCAGATCGGCTGAAACGAAATGGGCCGGAGATCACCCACAGGCGATCTCCGGCCCGGATGCAGCCGCCTGCCTCAGGCGTCGCTGCCGATATCGCTGTGCTCGTCGACCACGGTGTCGTTGCGGCGGTCGCGGGCACTGATGCGCTGCGCCTGGCCATCGACGACGTGACCATTGGCCGCCTTCTTCTTCTGCTGCTTGCGATACAGGGCGTAGCCGAGCAGACCCACACCCACTGCCGCGGCGGCGATGGTCACTGCCGGATTGCGGCGGGCGAACTTGGTGGCAACCTTGCCACCGGTCTTCACTGCGCCGAGTGCGGCTCCCGTCTTGATCCAGTCGCTGGCCTGCGGGCCCAGATGGCGCAGGCTGCCGCCGGCACTCTTCAGGCCGTCGCCCGCGGTGTGGGCCAGGTCCAGGGCGCGCTCCAGGGCGCGGTCGGTAATCACGGTCAGTCTGCTCATGCGGGGGTCCTTTGCCTCGGGTCGAAGTCCAGTGTGGCGCGTTGCCCGTAAACGGTATGTCAGTCGGGCAGTCACACGGCGTGACTCTACGCGCTCCATTCAGGATCAGGCAGGATTGCTATGTTCCGCGTGGTTTGGCCCGGTGGGTGGCGGTGGCTGTCCACGGGTCGTCCGGCCAGGGATGGCGGGGATAGCGGCCCTTCATCTCTTTCTTCACCTCGGCATAGGTGTTTTCCCAGAAGTTGCGCAGGTCCTGGGTGACCTGCAGCGGACGACCGCCGGGTGACAGCAGGTGCAGGGTCAGTGGCACGCGCCCATCGGCGATGCGGGGCGTGTCTGCCAGCCCGAACAACTCCTGCAGCTTCACGGCCAGCACCGGTGGCAGCGGTTCGCCGGACTCGCTGTCCAGTGCATAGGTGATGGGCCGCTCCAGCCCGGAGGGCACAGTGATGCGGGTTGGCGCATGCCGCTCCACGAGCTGCCGCTGTGACCATGCCAGGGGCGACTTCAGCGCTTCTGCGAAGCTGGCTTCGTCCAGCGCATCGAGGCGGCTCTTGCCGGCAAACGCAGGCTGCAGCCACTGCGCGCGGGTGGCGAGCAGCGTGGCATCGCTGCAGTCGGGCAGCTCCAGCTCGGGCATCCAGCGACGCAGCGACTCCACCCGTGCCTGCCATTGGCGCAGGGCCTCGGTCCACGGCAATGCCTGCAGGCCGAGCTCGGCAACAGCCTCGGTCAAGGCGCTGGCCGCGTGTTCCGGATCGACCCGGCCCGCCGAGCGACTGTCCAGCACGATGCGATCGAAGCGGGTTTCGCGCAATGCGACCAGCGCACGCCGTTCGCCGTCCCAGCGCACGGTGTCGGCGGTGACGAAGCGCTGCGGGTAGATCCTGCGCAGATGGTCCTCATCGACCGGCGCGGCGCGCAGCAGCAGCGCATCGCGGGCCTCGAAACGCAGTTCGCTGGCGACCAGCCACGGTTCGCCACGCAGATCGCTCAGTTCATGCAGGCGCGCGCTGCGCCCGTTGGCGAGCAGGTAGCGCAGCGGATCGCCCGGATGCTGGAAGCCGATACGATCGGGAAAAGCGTGCGCCAGCAGATCGCCCAGCGCGTGCGCTTCGATGCTGGCAGGGGGCGCGGCATCGCAGCGCAGCCGACGCCGCCACTGGCGCGCGGCGGCATCAATGGCAGCCAGTCCACCACGACTGGCATCGGCCGGCGCGCGGCCAGCACGGAACGCGGCCAGCGCGCGCCAGCGTGCCGCCAGTGCATCGCCGCCCTGGCGCAGGGGGTCGCGTGCTTCCAGCAGCGCCGCCAGATCGGCCGCCAGCGCCTGTGCCTGCGGGTCAGGGGCGGCGAGCAGCATCGCGGCCATGCGTGGATGGGTACCCAGCGCCAGCACGCGTCGGCCCAAGGCGGTGATCGCGCCCGACTCCGACAACGCGCCCAGGCGGTGCAGCAGCTCGCGCGCCGCACCCATCGGTCCGCTTGGGGGCGGATCGAGAAAGCGCAGGTCGCTGCTGCCCCACGCCGCCAGCTCCAGCGCCAGTCCTGCCAGTTCGACCTGGTCGATCTCGGCACGCCGCTGAGGCTCCAGCCGCTGCGACTGCGGCCACAGGCGCCAGGCCACGCCCTCGGCCACGCGGCCGGCACGACCGGCACGCTGGTCGGCCGAGGCCTGCGCAATGGCCACCACGTCCAGGCGGGTGAAGCCGCTGTTCGGGTCATAGCGGGGCTCGCGTGCCAGGCCGCTGTCGATCACCACGCGCACGCCGGGCAGGGTCACCGAGGATTCGGCCACGTTGGTGGCCAGCACCACGCGGCGGCGGCCCTCATCTGCAGGTTGCAGCACGCGCGCCTGCTGTTCCACCGGCAGTTCGCCATGCAGTGCCAGGACCTCGGTGTTGCCGCCGATCGATTCCTGCAGACCGGCCTGCACGCGGGCGATCTCCCGCTGGCCAGGCAGGAACACCAGCACGTCACCCGGATGCTCGACCAGCGCCTGCTGCACTGCGCGGCGGACCTGCAGTTCCAGCGATTCTTCGCGACGCGCCGGGAAGTGGCTGACCGTGACGGGGTAGCTGCGGCCCTCGCTGCTCAAGCGGGGTGCGTCGAGGAAGCGTGCCAGCCGCTCGCCATCCAGGGTCGCCGACATCACCACCAGCCGCAGGTCGTGGCGCAGCTGTGCCTGTACGTCCAGCGCCAGTGCCAATCCCAGGTCGCCGCTGAGGTGGCGCTCATGGAACTCGTCGAACAGGATCGCGCCCACCTGTTCCAGCAGCGGGTCGTCCTGCAGCATGCGGGTCAGGATGCCTTCGGTCACCACCTCGATGCGGGTGCGCGCGGACACCCGGTTCTCGAAGCGGATGCGGTAGCCGACGGTATCGCCGACCTCCTCGCCGAGCTGCCTTGCCATGAACATCGCTGCGCTGCGCGCGGCCACCCGGCGCGGCTCCAGCAGGATGATCCTGCGGCCCTGCAGCCACGGTGCATCGAGCAGCGCCAGCGGTACCTGGGTGGTCTTGCCGGCGCCCGGTGGTGCTTCCAGCACGAGCCGTGGCTGTGCGGCCAGATGCTGCTGGATCTGCGGCAGCAGCGGAGAAATGGGGAAGTGCGGGGCGTCCATGCGCAAAGGATAAGGGGCCACGCTGGGCACGGGTACAATGCGCAGGCACATTTCCTCCACGATGACCATGCACCTGATCGACATCGGCGCCAATCTGACCCACGACTCCTTCGACCGCGACCGCGACGCCGTGCTGCAGCGTGCCCGCCAGGCCGGGGTGGTGCAGATGGTCGTCACGGGGGCCAGCCGCGAGCACTCTCCGCTGGCGCTGCAGCTGGCCCAGCAGCATCCGGGATTCCTGTATGCGACGGCCGGCGTACACCCGCATCATGCGGTGGAGTACACCGAAGAATGCGATGCAGAGATGCGCGCCCTGCATGCCCACCCGGAAGTGGTGGCGGTCGGCGAGTGCGGACTGGACTACTTCCGTGACTTCTCGCCGCGACCTGCCCAGCACCGTGCGTTCGAGCGCCAGCTGCAGCTGGCGGCGGAGAACGGCAAGCCGCTGTTCCTGCACCAGCGCGACGCGCACGCCGACTTCATGGCGCAGATGAAGAACTTCGAGGGTCGCCTTGGGCCGGCGGTGGTGCACTGCTTCACCGGTGAACGGGAGGAGTTGTTTGATTACCTCGACCAGGACTGGTACATCGGCATCACCGGCTGGCTCTGCGACGAGCGTCGCGGGGCGCACCTGCGCGAGCTGGTGAAGAGCATTCCAGCCGATCGCCTGATGATCGAGACCGATGCGCCGTACCTGCTGCCGCGCACGCTCAAGCCGATGCCGAAGGATCGCCGCAACGAACCGATGTTCCTTTCTCACATCGTCGAGGAGTTGGCCCGTGATCGTGGCGAGGATGTCGTGCTGACCGCAGCCCATGCCACGGCGGCAGCCCGTGCCTTCTTCCGGCTGCCCGACGCCGACACGACACGTCAGCCGTGAATGCCCGGATCCGGTGACGCTCGGCCATGCCCGGCGAGTGAAGCGGCAAGATCCGTCAGCCCTTCCCGATACGTCGGAAACTGCGGCGCCCACCCCAGCGCTTCGCGCGTACCGAGGCTGTCGATGCGCTTGCTGCCTTCGTAGAAGCGGCGCAGGGCCGGGCTCAGCGCCGGGTCGTCCCACGCCATTGCCGGTGGCATCGCAAAGCCTCCCAGCTGCGCGGCGAAGGCCAGCACGTCCTGTGGCGGTGCGGGCTCATCGTCGCTGGGCAGGTACAGCGCCTGCAGGGTGGGTCGCCGCATCGCCGCGATGATCACCGCCACCAGGTCCTGTACATGCAGGCGGTTGAACAGCAGGCCCGGCTTCAGCACATGGCGGGCACGCCCCTGCGCGAGCTGCACCAGTGCATTGCGGCCGGGACCATACAGCCCGGGCAGCCGGAACACTGCCGAGGCGATGCCGCGCCGGCTGGCCAGTGCGCGCCATTGCGACTCCGCGCGCAGGCGCTGCAGGCCCGCAGGCCCGGTGGCGTCGGCCACGCTGTCCGCATCGATCCAGCCGCCCTGGCGGTCGCCGTACACCGACGTTGACGACAGATAGCCCACCCACTGCAATGCGGGACTGTCTTCCAGTGCCGTGCGCAGCATGCGCACTGCCGGGTCGCCGTCGGCATCGGGCGGTATGCTGCCCAGCACCGCATCGGCGCGCGCGATGTCATCCAGAAGCGCGGGTGCAGGTGCTGTTCCAGCGCAGAGTCGATGGCAGCGCAGGCCATCGACGGCTGCCGTGGCCGGATCGCGTACGGTGCCGGCGACCTGCACGCCCAGCGCTTCCAGGCGAGCCGCCAGTACGCGCCCGCTCCAGCCCATGCCCAGGATCAGCACCCGTCCGGGCAACGGACCGGCCGGCAGCGTCAGGCTCACGCCCGGCGCTGCGCCTGGTAGGCCTGCAGGCTGCTGTAGGCGACCTGCAGCAGCACGCCCTGCTGGCCGGCGCTGCGTGCACGCGCCAGCATGTCACCGACGATGTGACCGGCCTCCACCTGCTGCCCGGCCTCCAGGTCACGCAACATCGAGGCCTTCAATGCCGAGCCGGCCTGGGTCAACGTGCCGCGCGCAGTGTCCTGCGCTGCCGCCGGGACTGCCTCACCGGCCGCCTCCGCCACGGCCAGGCACTCGTCGTACAGGCCCTGCACGATGGCCGTGCCATCATCGGTCGCGACAATCGTGCCGATGTCCGCGCGCAACAGGCAGGTCGCCGCGGCAAGCGCGGTGAGGAAGGTGTACTTGATCCACTGCTCCTGGCCGATGCGTTCGCTGGCCAGGTGATCGAGGTTGGCCTGCGTGCAGGCGGCTGCGAAGGCACGCACGCGCGCCGAGAGCGCGCCACCGTCGCGTTCCCCGAAGGTGAGCTTGGCGGGTTTCCCCAGATGCACCACCGCACCGTCCGGTGCCTTGGTCGCACTGATGAAGCACAGCCCACCCAGCACCGCCTCGCGGCCGAAGCGTGCATCCAGATCGTTGTAGTGATGCAGCCCGTTGAGGATCGGCAGCACGGTGGTGCGAGGGCCCACCGCCGGCGCGATGGCCTCGATCGAGCTGTCCAGGTCGTAGGCCTTGCAGCTGAGGATGACCAGGTCGAAGGGCCTCTCCCGGGCCAGCGCGGGCAGCGCATCGGCTGTCACGTGCTGCACCGGGAAGGCGGCATCGCCGACTGGACTGCGGATCACCAGTCCATCGCGTGCAAGCTGCCCGGCGCGGGCAGGGCGGACCAGGAAGGTCACGTCCACACCGGCCTGGGCCAAACGGCCGCCGAAGTAACCGCCGGTACCGCCGGCGCCGAGAATCAGGATGCGCATTGCACGTTCACCGTTGTCTGCGGAACCAATGTTGCGGGTGTGCCGGGGATCGCGACCCCGGCGATCGGCGCTCAGCTGCGCATGCCCACGCCGCGGCGCAGCAGCCACAGCGCCACCGCCGTCAGCACCACCACGAAGCCGATCATCAGCGCATACGCGACCCACAGCGGCACGTCACTGCTGCCCAGCAGGCCGTAGCGGAACGCGTTGACCATGTAGAAGATCGGGTTCGCATGGGTCGCTGCTTCAGCCCAGGCCGGCAGCAGCTTCACCGAATAGAACACGCCGCCCAGATAGGTCAGCGGGGTCAGGATGAAGGTCGGAACGATCGCCACGTCGTCGAACTTCTTCGCGTACACGGCATTGATGAAGCCGGCCAGCGAGAAGATGGTAGCGCCCAGCAGCACCGTGGTCAGTGTCACCAGCGGGTGCGGGATGCGCACGGGGGTGAAGAACATCGCGATGATCAGCACGATCACGCCGACCATCAGGCCGCGCAGTACCGCACCGGCCACGTAACCCCACAGGATCACCCAGTTCGGCATCGGGCTCACCAGCAGCTCTTCCACGTGGCGGCCGAACTTGGCGCCGAAGAAGGACGAGCTGATGTTGCCGTAGCTGTTCTGGATCACGCTCATCATGACCAGCCCGGGCACGATGAACTGCATGTAGCTGTACCCGCCCATCTCGCCCACGCGCGAGCCGATCAGGCCGCCGAAGATGAGGAAGTACAGGGTCATGGTGATCGCCGGCGGCACCAGCGTCTGGCCCCAGATGCGCATGATCCGGGTCACTTCGCGGCGCACAATGGTCAGCAGCGCGACGCGGTTGCGCTGGCCGTCGGTCAGCTCGGTGGTGCTCATGCGGATTTCTCCTGGTTGCCGGTGAGGCGCACGAACAGCTCCTCCAGTCGGTTGCTCTTGGTACGCATCGAGCGCACGCGGATGCCGGCTTCATTCAGCGCGGCGAACACGCGGTTCAGATCCATCGCCCGTGGCATGTCGATGTCCAGGGTGTGCGCGTCGGGCGCGCTGAGGGTTGCGCCCTCGATCGCCGGCAGCTGCACCGGCAGATCGCCATCGATGTCCAGCAGGAAGCCTTCCACGTCCAGCTTGGCCAGCAGCGCACGCATCGGCCCCTGCTCGACGATCCGGCCGTGGTTGATGATCGCCAGATGCCGGCACAGGTACTCGGCCTCCTCCAGGTAGTGGGTGGTGAGGATGATCGTCGTGCCAGCCGCATTGATCTCCTTCAGCACCCGCCACATGTCGCGGCGGATCTCGATGTCCACGCCCGCGGTCGGCTCATCCAGGATCAGCAGGCGGGGACGCGTCATCATCGCGCGGGCGATCATCAGCCGGCGCTTCATGCCGCCGGACAGGGTGCGGCTCATCACCTGCGCCTTCTCCCACAGATGGGCACGCTTGAGTTCCTCTTCCGCGCGCTGCTCCGCTTCCTCGCGCGGTACGCCATAGAAGCCGGCGTAGTTCACAAGAATGTCGAAGGGTTTTTCGAACAGGTTGAAGTTGATCTCCTGCGGCACCAGGCCGATCAGGCGCATGGTCGCGCTGCGGTTGCGCACCAGGTCGCTGCCGAACACCTCCACCTGGCCCTCGCTGAGGTTGACCAGGGAGCTGATGATGCCGATCAGGGTGGACTTGCCAGCCCCGTTGGGGCCCAGCAGGGCGAAGAAGTCGCCCGGGGCGACCTCCAGCGAGACCCCCTTCAGGGCCTGGGTTCCGTTGTCGTAGGTTTTGCGCAGGTCGCGCACGCGCAGGGCGGGCGCCGTATCGTTCAGGGATGCCAAGCTCGAAGCCTTCGCGCCTATGGGCTGGCGCTGGAGAGGGGCGGGGAAGGGCTATTATAGAAGACCCCGAGGGCTTGCCCCGGCTACACACTGTCCCGAAAAGTCGTGCCTGTTCAATTCCCCCTCAAGCTGGTCGGCCGCCGCATGCTGGCCCCGACCGTCGGCCACTACCAGTTCGTGCGCGACGATGGCCAGCCGCTGGATTTCCAGCCCGGCCAGTTCATCCAGGTCCATTTCAGCTACGCCGATGGCACCGAGACCAAGCGCAGCTATTCCCTGGCCACCCTGCATGATCACGCACTGGGGCCCGGCGAAGCCGTGGATATCGCGGTCAGTTTCGTGCCCGGCGGCGCCGCTACGGCCCTGTTCGAGGCGCTGGAAACGGGCGGCCAGATCAGCGCGTCCGGCCCGTACGGGCGGTTCTGCCTGAACCCCGGCGATCACAACGCGCGCTATCTGCTGATCGCCACCGGTACCGGCGTGACCCCCTATCGCTCGATGCTGCCACTGCTGGAAAGGGCCATGACCGAACGCGGCGTGCAGGTCGTTCTGCTGCAGGGTGCACGCAGCCCGGGCGAACTGCTGTACAGCGAAGATTTCTACAGTTTCGCCGAAAAACACGCGAACTTCCGCTATGTTCCGTGCCTGTCGCGGGAGTTGCCGGAACAGGCCCACGCCGACGTCCATCATGGCTACGTGCAGCAGGCCCTGGCTGGTTTCACGCCGGACCCGGCCACCGATATCGCCTACCTGTGCGGCAACCCGGACATGGTCGATGCCTGCGCCGAGCTGCTCAAGGCGGCCGGGCTGGGCAACCCGCAGATCCGCCGCGAGAAGTACGTCAGCAGCAAGTGAGTGCGCTGCGGAGAGGCGGCGCCAGCCGCCTCCCGCAGGCCGCGCCGGTCTCAGTACGGCACCCAGGCATCACGCCAGGCTGCGCCCACGCCCGGCCGGTACGCGTCGGCGTTGACGTTGCACCACGCGCCTTCAGGGAACGGGCGGCAGGCGTACAGCCGGCCATCGCTGCCCTTCACCACGGTCTGCCCGGGCACATAGCTGCCGATGCCTGCCGGGTACACGTAGTCGAAGTCGCCGCCCGGCGAAGGCGTGCCCGGATCGGGTACCCGGGTGTCCAGCTGGAAGCGGTTGCCTTCCTTCAGATAGACCCGGTTGCCGGTCGCCGACGCCGTCGGCGTGATCGTGCCGTTGGACAGTACGCCCACCCGAGCGTGCTGGCTGGCGCCATTGACCTTGCGGGCCAGCACCAGCGGCCACTGCGCGGCCGCCGTCTCGCCGCTGGCCAGTGTGGCCTCCACCCGCTCCACATCGTTGCCGCTGGCGTTGAACACGCGCAGCACCAGGACGGTGCCGACCGGCAGATCGCCACGCGCGGTGAGCGGGCCGGCATCCTGCCACTGCGATGCCGGGGGAGTGCTGTCGCCCTCGAAACGCACATCCATGCAGGTGTAGAACGCTTCGGTCGAATCCGCGCGCTGCCACGTGTTGTAGATCACGTGCTGGCCCGTGCGCTGTGGCAGCGGGCACTGCAGCCTGTACGTGCCATCGGCGGACAGCGGAGTGTTGCCCAGTGTGCAGAACTCCTGCAGGTCCGCCCAGCGCAGAGGACTGCCCGGTGTCCAGCCTTCGCGGGTAACGAAGAATCGCCAGTCACGCGTGGCATGCGGTGCGGTGGCCTTGAACACGAAGGTGAACCTGCCGTTCGCATCGGGTTGGATCGGCGTGGTCTGCCAATCACTGCGGTTCAGATCCAGGCCGCGGAAGGTCGGGTTGTTGCCGCTGCACAGCGTGCCGTCGGGTACGACGGCCTGATGGTTGCCATTGGCGTTGGCCTGGTTGATGCCGTTCCAGTCGTAGAACGCCTGCGAGCCGGCGAGTGCTTTCGCGGCGGCGCAGGCCGGGTTGGTTGGATTCTCCGGATTGCCCTGGAAACAGGCGTAGACGCGACTGGCCGGCGTGGTCATGGTGCCGTGCGCGAATGCGCTGCTGGCCAGGCAGATCAGGCCGGCGGCTGCGAATGAGCTGGCCAGCACTACACGTGTGGATCGGAATGACATGGCGCATCCTTGTGGTCGTCGATGGGAACGGTGACCGCAGGCGTTGCGCTGCGCAGCGGACGGTCGGCGGCACCTCGGCGAGTATCGAGGTGCGTTGCATCGCGCGGTACCTTGGAAGTGCCGTTCCGTGACTGCCTGCGTGAAGCCTTTCCCACAGGCTTCACGCAGGCCTGAACGGATGCGCAGAAGGTCACGCGTCGTGCGTGGTGCCGATCACGCGACGCCGTGTGTCAGCGCGTCCTGATCCACCCGGTCCGCCTGGCACGAAAAACACCCGTAGCCTGCGTTGTGCAACTGCACGAAGGCCACCGCGGGATCGGCGAACAGCACATCGAGCTGTACCCCGACCTCGTTGCCGGGGCAGACCTGCCCGCTGATCATCAGTGCATCCTCGTCGTAGGCGCGCAGTGAGATAAGCCGTCGCTCGACGTAGGGCGGAACGACCCCGGCGGGCAGGACGCAGCGCGTAGCGCCGCGCTGCACGAAGATCGGACCGGACGCGCGATAGGGCGAGTGCGTGGCCAGGTGGGTATGGGGCAGCAGAAGCAGTTCGGCGCCACTTGGGGGGTCGGACAGGCTGACCCGGCACGGATGGCCGCCGAGATCCCCGGCCCAGCGTCGCAGGATGCCCTGCGCAGCCAGCGCGCGGTCGCTCTGTTCGAACAGGTGCTGGAAGGGGCGGTGATCGAGGCCGCTGAGGTACCACGCGTTCATGGGAATCTCCTGGGTTCGCCATGAGTCTGCGTGGCCGACGGCTGCGCTGCTCGCCATGATGCGACGCCGCATTCGATCCGGCCGACATGGGCCTGGCTTTCCAGTGACGATTGCCCATCGCCGCCAGCCTCCTGCCCGTGTAAGTTGGGTCACATCTTCCGCGGCAGCCCGTCGTGGTCGACAGGAACGTCTTCCAGGGGAAACGAGCACGATGCAAAGACACCACCTCGCACTGGCCGGCGCGCTGGCCAGCCTGCTGCTTGCCGGTTGCGGCGCAGCGCCTTCCGGCAGCGCCGATGCGGCGGCGGAAACGCCCGGCCGCCGCTACGGACAGATCGACTTCCAGCCCTGCACATTGACCACGATGGGCGCCAGCGCCAACGTCGAGGCACAGTGCGCCACCCTGCAGGTGGCCGAGGACAGGGCGCAGCCGCAAGGGCGGAAGATCAACCTCCGTATCGCCTGGCTGGAATCGGGCAACAGTGGCTCCGGCCAACCGGATCCGGTGTTCTTCCTGGCCGGCGGGCCCGGGCAGGCGGCCAGCGAGGTGGCGGTCATCGTCGATACCGCCCTGCGCCAGGTTCGCAAGCAACGCGACATCTTCCTGATCGACCAGCGCGGCACCGGTGGCTCCAACCCGCTCAACTGCCTGGGCGCAGATGGCAAGGAACTGGCGTTCGACGAAGAGGCCCCCCCCAGCGAGGCGCTGCTGCGCGACTACGCCCAGCGCTGCGCAAGCTCTTTGCAGGGACGTGCCGATGCGCGGTTCTACACCACCCGCGACGCCGTTGCCGATCTGGATGCCGTGCGCCTTGCGCTGGGCGTGGATGCGCTGAACCTGGTGGGCGGTTCCTACGGAACCCGCGTGGCCCAGCGTTATGCCGCGGCCTATCCGCAGCACACCCGCAGCATCGTCATCGACGGCGTCGTTCCGAACGAGCTGGTGGTCGGGGGGGACTTCGCCAATACCTTCGAAGACGCGATCAATCTGCAGTCGGCGCAGTGCCGCAAAGATCCTGCGTGCAGCAAGCGCTTTCCGACCGACACCGGCAAACAGCTGCGCGGCGTACTCGATACGCTGCGCGCCGCGCCGGTGACTGTTGACTACCGTGACCCCGGCACGAATGCGCCGCGGCGCGACGTGCTGACGCCGGACAGCGTGATGGGGCTGGCGTTCGCCTTCTCCTATGTTCCGCAGTACGCCTCGCTGTTGCCGCTGGTGCTGGACGAGGCTGCGCAGGGCCGCTACGCACCGCTCGCCTCGCTGGCACGCGGTGCCAACCGCAGCATGGGCTTCCAGATCAACCGCGGCATGCAGTGGTCGGTGATCTGCAGCGAGGACGCTCCGCGCTACCACGCGCCAGCCGCCAATGCCGAGCGCCTGTTCGGTAACGAGGTGGCCAGCGCCTTCTTCGCGCCGTGTGCTGTCTGGCCGCACACCGCGGCCCCCGCCGCGGATGCCGCACCGCTGCGCAGCGAGGTGCCGGCGCTGCTGCTGTCCGGTGAACTGGACCCGGTCACGCCACCGCGCTACGCCGCACAGGTGCTCAAGGGGCTGCCGCAGGGGCGCGCACTGGTCGCGCGCGGCCAGGGCCACGGCACGCTCTCCGCCGGCTGCATGCCCCGCCTGCTGGGCCAGTTCATCGACAGCACCGATGCCAAGGCGCTGGATGCCAGCTGCCTGGACACGCTGAGCTACGTGCCGGCGTTCACCTCGTTCAACGGATGGGAACCATGATCGTCGCCGACAACCTGCACAAGGCCTTCGATACCCGCACCGGCCGCATCCAGGCAGTGGCCGATGTCGGCTTCCGCGCCGAGGACGGTCGCATCACCGGTCTGCTTGGCCCGAACGGTGCCGGCAAGACCACCACCATGCGCATGCTGTACACCCTGATGACGCCTGACCAGGGCAGCATCAGCGTCGATGGCATCGATGCCGCGCGCAATCCCGTGGAGGTCCGTCGCCACCTGGGCGTGCTGCCCGATGCGCGGGGCGTCTACAAGCGGTTGACCGCGCGCGAGAACATCGCCTATTTCGGCCGGCTGCACGGCCTGTCCGAAGCACGCATCCGCGAGCGCATCGACGTGCTGTCGCAGGCGCTGGACATGGGCGACATCCTCGACCGCCAGACCGATGGCTTCTCGCAGGGCCAGCGCACCAAGACCGCGATCGCGCGCGCACTCGTGCACGATCCGCGCAACGTGATCCTCGACGAGCCGACCAACGGCCTGGATGTGATGACCACCCGTGCACTGCGCCGGTTCCTGCTGGGACTTCGTGAGGAAGGGCGGTGCGTGATTCTGTCCAGCCACATCATGCAGGAGGTGGCTGCACTGTGCGACCACATCGTGATCATCGCCAAGGGCACGGTCATGGCCGCCGGCAGTGCCGATGAGCTGCGCGCGCAGTCCGGCGAAGCCAATCTGGAAGATGCGTTCGTGAAACTGATCGGCAGCGAAGAGGGCCTGCACGCATGAGCATGATGTCGACCCTGATGACGGTGATGCGCAAGGAGCTGCGTGATCTCTCCCGTGACCGCCGCACGCTGCTGCTGACCCTGCTGTTCGGTCCGCTGCTGTACCCGGTGCTGCTGCTGGGCATGGGCAAGCTGGCCGAGAGCCGCGTGCGCACGCAGATCGAGCAACCGCTGCAGATTCCGACCATCGGCGCGGACAACGCACCGAACCTGGTCCGCTTCCTGGCCGCGCAGGGGCTCAACGCCAGCGCAGCACCCAAGGACCTGGCTGCGGCCATCCGCAACCAGGACATCGACGTCGCGCTGCGCATCAGCGATGACTTCGGCGAGGACTGGGCCGCGGGCAGGCCGGCGCTGGTGGAGGTGATCAAGGACAGCACCCGGCGTGCCGCCGAAGTGCCCAGCGCACGCCTGGAAGCGGCGCTGGCCACCTACAACGGCCAGGTGGGCGCACTGCGGCTGATGGCACGCGGCGTGGATGCCCAGGTCGCGCGTCCGCTGGACGTGGGCAGCCAGGATCTGGCCAGTGCCGAAGCGAAACGGGGCATGATCCTGTCGATGCTGCTGCCGGTGCTGTTGACCCTGACCTCGTTCATCGGCGGCGCCTATCTGGTGATGGACGCCACCGCTGGCGAACGCGAGCGGCAGTCACTCGAGCCCCTGCTGGCAACGCCCGGCTCTCGCAGCGCGATCGTCAGTGGCAAGATCGCCGCCGCCTGCGTGGTCGGCTTCGCGTCGCTGCTGTTGACCCTGGTGGCTTTCAAGGTCAGCGCGCAGATCGCCCCGGGCAACATCGGCCGCCAGTTCAACATGAATGTCGGCTCGATGCTGCAGATGCTGCTGGTGATGCTGCCGATGCTGCTGATCGGTACCTCGCTGCTGACCTTCCTGTCGGCTGCGGCCAAGAGCATGAAGGAAGCGCAGAGCCACATGACCTGGCTGATGCTGCTGCCGATGCTGCCCGGCTACGCGCTGGTCGCCTACCCGCTGAAGAGCGAGCTGTGGCAGTACGCGGTGCCGTTCCTGTCGCAGAACCAGATGCTGCTGAAGGTCATCCGCCACGAAGTGATCAGTCCCAGCGTCTGGGCGATCTATCTGGGCGCCAGTCTCGGTCTGGCCGCACTGCTGTGGTTTGCCGCCGTGCGCCGCTACCACAACGAACGCCTGGCGATTTCCGGCTGACCGCCAGTGGAAGCGCCGGGCCCTGCCCGGCGGATACGGAACGAGGCCCGGTCATGCCGGGCCTCGCTGTTTTCAGGTTCGCGTTGCCTGCCAAGCGGCGAAGCGCCGGGCGATCACCGGGGCCAGCCGGTCGAAGTTCTCCCAGGTATCGGCGACGTGGTACCGATCCGGGACATCGGCCCCGGCAGGCACTCTGCAGCGCGAGGGTAGGCAGAGGAGGTGCTGAATACGTCAGCTCTCTGCATATCGCGCAGGCGTCACCCCCATCTCGCGCTTGAACACGGCGATGAAGGCGCTGGGGGTGTCGTAGCCGAGCGACAGCGCCACGCTGATCACCGGTTCCCCGGCCAGCAGGCGCGGCAGGGCCAACAGGACGCGCAGGCGCTGGCGCCATTGGCTGAGTGTCATGCCGGTTTCGGCCCGCCAGTGGCGCGCAAGTGTGCGGCTGGACAGTCCCATGGCAAGGGACCAGGCCTCGACGCTGCGGGTGTCCTGTGGTGCACGCGCCAACGCCGCAGCGACGCGCCGCAGGCGCCGATCGCGTGGCTGCGGCAAGGCCAGCGGCAGCGGTGTGCTGGCGTCGATCTCATCGGCAATGACGCCGGCAAGACGCTCCTGCACCGCGTCGAGCGGTGCGGGCGCCCAGCGCAGCACGCGATCCACGGCTGCCTGCAGCAGGGCGCCCGGTTGCACGATGCGCGGGCGTGCCGGGAGTCGCGTGCAGGTCGCTGCGTCGAGGTACAGGCTCCAGCCGTTGAACGGGCCGATGCTGGCCAGCGCATGCGGCAGTCCGGGAGGAACCCACGCCATATGGCCGGCTGGCAGCAGCCAGTGCAGGTCGCCTGCCTCGATCCGCAGCAGGCCCTGTCGCGCCCCCAGCAGCTGCCCGCGGGCGTGCTGGTGCCGGGCGGTCCGGCGTGGACGGTCCAGGGCCAGTTGCGCGGTCAGCAGCACCGGCCCTCGGGCGGTGTCGACCAGGGGCGGGTCAATCAGGGCGGGGGATGTCTGATATGCCATATCAACTGGCAGTTATACGGCAGATCCGGCAGACAGCAGCGTCCACACTGCACGCCACCCGCCGAAAGGAGTTCCTCATGCAGCCTCAAGACATCCTCCCTGACCATCAGAACGACGTGGTCGCCAACGGCCTCACCGTGCGCAAGGGCAGCGTGGGCGCTTTCCTTGCCAGCGTCCGCGACTGGCAGGATCCCGCCGGCAGCCCCGCGTCCCGGGCAGCGGCGGAAGCCGACCTGCGCGCGCTGCTGCCGGGTCTGCATGCGTTGGGCCTGTTCCGCATCCTGAGGGCACGCGATCCGGTCCTGCAGCACCTGATCGACGGCGCGCGCTGATACGAACAAGGCCCGGACAGACCGGGCCTTGTCGTGATGGTTGGCGGGGATGTCCCGGCTCAGCCGCCCGGCGCGAACACCAGGGTGCGGCGAGTGGTGACCGGTGCGCTGACCGGCTCGAAACGCCAGCGCTTCACGGCGTTCATGGCTTCGCGGTCGAAGATGCGCGCGGGCGTCGCACGCAGCACGCGGGCGTTCACCACCGAGCCGTCGGTACCCACCGTGATCTCCACCAGTACCTCGCCGGAGGTGCCGGCGCGCAGGGCGTCGGCCGGATAGCGGGGGGCCGGCGTACTGACCGGACGCAGGCTGGGCGCGGCGGCAGGTGCCTGGCGTGCGGCACTGGCCTGCTGCGCAGCGGCCTGTTGCTGCTTCTGCTCCGCTTCACGCCGTGCGGCGGCCTGGCGCTCGGCCTCCTCGCGCTCGCTGTCACGGCGGGCGGCATCCTGCTGTGCGGCGATCTGCCGGGCCGCATCAGCTTCCTTGGCGCGCTGCTCGGCCAGGCGCTGCTGCTCGGCCTGCTGCCGGGTACGGTCCTCGGCGTCCTTCTTGGCCCGCTCCGCTTCCGATTCGGTGCGCTTGGCCGCGTTCTCCACACCCTTGGCCAGGCCTTCCTTCAGGCGTGGCAGGGCCGGTGCGGAGGCATCCACCTTCTCGATCAGGGCGACCAGGCGCTGCGCCTCGGTGAAGTCCTCGCGGCCCAGATGCTGCTCGGCCGCGATCAGGGTGTAGGGCAGCAGGTCGGTCAGCGCACTTTTCACCGCGGCATCGTCCGGCGTCTTGTCGCGCAGGGCCAGGTAGTACTCGATGGCGTTGTCGCCGGCCGGGGCATACATGCGGTTCTCGCGCAGCGCCTGGCTGGCCGACTCGCGCAGCTGCTCGGTGCCCATCGACTGCACCTTGGCGGCCACTACCGGTGTCGCCGGTGCCGCAGCGGCAGGCGATCCTGCCGGGGCAGGGGCAGGCGTTTCTTCCTTGCCCGAGCAGGCGGCCAGGGCCAGTACCAAGGCAACCGGCAGCCACCGGCGCGCGGCGGTGATCGTTGTGACGTGCGACATCCTGCTCCCCTCTAAGAAGACGACGTTACGTAAATCATTGATATGCATGGCCGGGACCGTGGGTCCGAGCACGGCAGGGTGGCGTTTCCCGACGCCACCGCCGGCAACGGCGAGGAAGCAATCTAGCATCCCCGCCAGCGCTGCGTACAAGGGCGGCAGCGACGACCGGCGGTGGCGTCCGCGCCACCACCGGCCAGCGCCTCAATGCGCCTGTGCCTTGTCGTGGCTGTTGGACATCAGCTTGTCGGTCCAGGCGATGCCGATCGCCGAGAGGATGAACACGCAGTGGATGATGGTCTGCCAGAGCACGCCCTGCTCGGTGAAGGTCGAGCACCTGGCGGCACCGATGTTGGCAGCGGCGACGTTCATCAGTTCCGGCGCGCACAGCGGCAGGCCGCCCAGCGAACCGCTGGCGATGAAGGTCTTGAGCAGGTGGATCGAGGAAATGCCGATGATCGCCATCGCCAGCTTCACCTTCAGGACGCTGGCATTGACGTGGCTCAACCATTCCGGCTGGTCGGGATGGCCTTCCAGCCGCAGGCGCGAGACGAAGGTTTCATAACCGCCGACGATCACCATCACCAGCAGGTTGGAAATCATCACCACGTCGATCAGGCCCAGCACGATCAGCATGATCTGCTGTTCGCCCATCGAGGCCGAGTGGGAGATCAGGTGCCACAGTTCCTTGCCGAACAGGAACACGTAGACACCCTGGGCGACGATCAGGCCCAGGTACAACGGCAGCTGCAGCCAGCGCGAGGCGAAGATCAGCGAGGACAGCGGGGAGAGGGGGCGTTGGGGGGACATGCAGGACAGTGCGTTGCGGGGGAGGAGCGAGGTTACCGGCCCGCCATGACGGTGCCAAGCCAACTCTCGCACTAGACTTCAGGTTCCTTACCGCACCCGAGCCGCTGCCATGATCGATCTGTATTACTGGCCTACCCCGAACGGCCATAAAGTCACCCTGATGCTGGAGGAAAGCGGGCTGGAGTACCGCATCCACCCGGTCAACATCGGATCGGGCGACCAGTTCAAGCCGGACTTCCTGGCGATCTCGCCCAACAACAAGATGCCGGCCATCGTCGACCATGCGCCGGCTGACGGCGGCGCGCCGCAGAGCGTGTTCGAATCCGGTGCGATCCTGCTGTACCTGGCCGAGAAGACCGGTCGCTTCCTGCCCACCGATGCGCGTGGGCGCATCGCCACGCTGGAATGGCTGTTCTGGCAGATGGCCGGGCTGGGCCCGATGAGCGGCCAGATGGGGCATTTCAATGTCTACGCGCCGCAGAAGATTCCTTACGCCATCGAGCGCTACGACAGCGAGGTGCGGCGCCTGCATGGGGTGATGGACAAGCGGCTGGCCGGGCATGCCTTCCTGGCCGGCGAGGAGTACACCATCGCCGACATGGCCAGCTATCCGTGGGTCGGTGCCTACGACGCGCTGCCGGCAGATTTCGATGCCTTCCCGAACCTCAAGCGCTGGCATCAGGCCATCGCCGCGCGCCCGGCCACCCAGCGGGCGTATGCGCTGCGCCAGCAGGTCAATCCGAACGCCGGCAAGCCGCTCAGCGATGATGAGCGCAAGCATCTGTTCGGCCAGCGCTGAGGGTCATGCGCAGGCCGCTGCGCTTGCCGGGCATGGCCCGGCGCTACCCGCCCGTCAACGGCCGATGTGCCGTGCCCGGTCCCTGCCATGGGCAGAAGGTCATGCTGCCTTCCCGCACGGGCTTGGTTAGGATGGGGGCTGATCGCCACCGCACATGCTGCGGTGGCGGACCTGCCGTTTGCCGGGATCCTCCATGCGCCACCTGTTCGCTTCGCTTGCCCTCATGCTCGCCACCAGTACTGCCGCCCACGCTGAAAAACTGACGCTGGAAGCCATCACCGGTCCATTGCCGCTGTCCGGGCCGACCCTGATGAAGCCCAAGGTCGCTCCGGACGGTTCGCAGGTCAGCTTCCTGCGCGGCAAGGACAGCGACCGCAACCAGCTGGATCTGTGGACCTACGACATCGCCAGCGGCCAGACCCGCCTGCTGGTCGACTCCAAGGTGGTGCTGCCGGGCACCGAGACCCTCAGCGACGAGGAGAAGGCCCGCCGCGAGCGCCAGCGCATCGCGGCGATGACCGGCATCGTCGATTACCAGTGGTCGCCGGACGCACAGCGCCTGTTGTTCCCGCTCGGCGGCGAGCTCTACCTGTACGACCTGAAGCAGCAGGGTCCGGCAGCAGTACGCCAGCTGACCCACGGCGAAGGCTTTGCCACCGACGCCAAGCTGTCGCCGAAAGGCGGCTTCGTCAGCTTCATCCGCGGCCGCAACCTGTGGGTGATCGATCTGGCCAATGGCAGCCAGCTGCAGCTGACCGGCGATGGCAGCGCCACCATCGGCAACGGTGTGGCCGAGTTCGTGGCCGACGAGGAAATGGACCGCCACACCGGCTACTGGTGGGCGCCGGATGATTCGGCCATCGCCTTCGCCCGCATCGACGAAGCACCGGTACCGGTACAGAAGCGCTACGAGGTCTATGCAGACCGCACCGATGTCATCGAACAGCGTTACCCGGCCGCCGGCGATGCAAATGTGCGCGTGCAGCTGGGCGTGATCGCGCCGGCCGCCGCGGCACAGCCGCGCTGGATCGACCTGGGCAAGGAACAGGACATCTACCTGGCGCGCGTGGATTGGCGTGATGCCCAGCACCTGACGTTCCAGCGCCAGTCGCGTGACCAGAGGCAGCTGGATCTGGTGGAAGTGGCATTGGACTCAAACCGTCAGCGCGTGCTTGCCCATGAAACCAGCCCCACCTGGGTGCCACTGCACAACAGCCTGCGCTTCCTGCAGGACGGCAGCATGCTGTGGTCGTCCGAGCGTACCGGCTTCCAGCATCTGTACCGCATCGACAGCACGGGCAAGGCCACCGCGCTGACCCACGGTGACTGGCCCGTGGATGAACTCCTGGCTGTGGATGAAGCGGCCGGCAAGGCCTATTTCCGCGCCGGCATCGAGACGTCGCGCGAGAGCCAGATCTACTCCGTCCCGCTGCAGGGCGGACAGGCGCCACAGCGGCTGTCCAAGGCGCCGGGCATGCACAGCGCCAGCTTCGCGCGCAACGCCAGTGTCTATGTCGACAGCTGGTCCAACAGCACCACACCGCCGCAGATCGAGCTGTACCGCGCCAACGGTGAGAAGATCGCGACGCTGGTGGACAATGATCTGGCCGATCCCAAGCATCCCTACGCGCGCTATCGCGATGCGCAGCGACCGGTCGAATTCGGCACCCTGACCGCTGCCGATGGCCGGACGCCGCTCAACTACAGCCTGATCAAGCCTGCCGGCTTCGATCCCTCCAAGCGCTATCCGGTGGCGGTGTACGTCTATGGCGGCCCGGCCAGCCAGACCGTCACCGACAGCTGGCCCGGACGTGGCGATCATCTGTTCAACCAGTACCTGGCGCAGCAGGGCTACGTGGTGTTCTCGCTCGACAACCGTGGCACCCCACGGCGTGGCCGTGAGTTCGGCGGCGCGCTCTATGGCAGGCAGGGCACGGTGGAGGTGACCGACCAGCTGCGCGGCGTGGCATGGCTGAAGCAGCAGCCCTGGGTCGACCCCACGCGCATCGGCGTGCAGGGCTGGTCCAACGGCGGTTACATGACCCTGATGCTGCTGGCCAAGGCGTCCGACAGCTATGCCTGCGGCGTGGCCGGTGCACCGGTCACCGACTGGGGGCTGTACGACAGCCATTACACCGAACGCTACATGGATCTGCCGGCACGCAACGAGGCCGGTTATCGCGAAGCGCGCGTGCTGACCCACATCGACGGACTGCGCTCACCCCTGCTGCTGATCCACGGCATGGCCGATGACAACGTGCTGTTCACCAATTCGACCAGCCTGATGAGTGCGCTGCAGAAGCGCGGCCAGCCCTTCGAACTGATGACCTACCCGGGCGCCAAGCATGGCCTGTCCGGTGCCGATGCGCTGCACCGCTACCGTGTGGCGGAAGCGTTCCTGGGACGTTGCCTGAAACCCTGAGTGACAACCGGGAAGGAGCCCGCCGATGAACCACCTGCCACCCCCTGTTCCTGGCCATCCCGCCCATCCCCCCGGCTGGTGGCGCCGTCACTGGCGATGGGCGATGCCACTGACCGTGGTGGTGTTCCTGGGCGTACTGGGCGGTTCCGCGGCATGGAGTGTGATGCGCTGGGGCGAAGCCGCACGCGAGAGTCCGCCGATGCGTGAGGCGATGCGGCGCGCCGGATGCAGCATCGAGCTGGTGGCGGCCTTCGGCGAACCGCTGCGCGCCGGCTCGCTGCCGCTGGGCAGCATGCAGACCGCGATCACCGGTGAGCGCGATGTGGGCCTGACCGTGTCGCTGGAAGGGGCCCATGCGCACGGTCGCCTGTTCGTGCAGGGCATCCGCCGCGACGATGTCTGGGACTACCCGGTGATGTATGTGCTGGGTGCGGACAAACAGACCTTCGATCTGACCGCGCTGGACGATGAGGAAGCTGCGCAGGAGTGCGAACTGCAGGCCTGCCGCGAGCGCGGTGGCTGCCCGATGACGGCCGCGTTCTGACCGGCGCCATGACTTCCCACCGATTGTCGCCATCGCCATGAGCGCGTAGGGTGCGGGCAACCCTGTCCTGGAGTGCTTCATGAAGCCGATCGCGCTGGCCGTCGCCCTGGCCCTGACCGCTGCACCGCTGCTGTCCGCCCCCCCGGCCCTGGCCGCACCGGCCGCCAAGGCCGCCAAGGCCGCCACGCCTGCCAGCCCCGCCTGGGTCGCGCGCAGCAATGCGCTGGCGCAGATCCTGCTCGACGCGCAGGGACCGTTCCAGCCCGAGCAGACCGGCTTCTTCGGCGTGCCGGGCTATGACGACAAGGTGGCCGACCTCGGCCCGGACAACGGCGCGCGCTTCCGTGCCGCGACCGCCAAGGCGCGCGACGAGCTGCAGGCCAGGCTGGCCACGGAGAAGGATCCCAACGTCCGCCAGGACCTGCAGATCATGATCCACGCCGCCAACCAGAACATCGAGGGCAGCGAGCTCAACGACAAGTACCTGCTGCCGTGGACCGATGCGCCGCAGACGGTGTTCAGCGGCCTCAATCTTCTGCTGTCCGACCAGGTGCCGGCCGAGCGCCGGGCCAAGGCGCTTGATCGCCTCAAGGCGTACGCCGGGCTGACGCCGGGCGGCACCGCCTTCACCACGCTGGCGCGCCAGCGCTACGAAGAACGCCTGAAGGACAGCGCGCTGCTGCAGCCGACGAAGATCGAAGTGCAGCAGTCGCTGGACAACGTCGAGACCTACATCAGCGGCATCGAGTCGCTGCTGAAGAAGTACCAGATCAGCGGTGCCGATGAAGCGATGAAGGCCCTGGCGGGGCAGATGAAGGAGTACGCGGCCTGGACGCGCAAGGAGGTGCTGCCGAAGGCGCGTACCGACACGCGCCTGCCGGCGCCGCTCTACGCATACCAGCTCAAGCAGGTCGGCATCGACATCGACCCGAAGCTGCTGATGCAGCGTGCCCAGCTGGAGTTCATGGAAACCCGCTCGGCGATGCAGCAGCTGGCGCCGCTGGTGGTGAAGGAGAAGGGCCTGAAGGTCGCCGATCCCACCGATCCGGTCGCCGTGATCCGCGCACTGAAGGCCGACAAGATCGCCGACGACCAGCTCGAAGGCCACTATCGCAAGGTGATCGACGCCATCGATCCACTGATCCGCGAGCATGGCATTGTCGACGTGCCCAAGCGCGCCATGCAGATGCGCCTGGGTTCGGCTGCCGAGAGCGCCGCCAGCCCGGCACCACATTTCCTGCCGGCACCGCTGGTGAACAACACCGGACAGCAGGGCACCTTCGTACTGCCATTGGGCAACCCGGCGGCCGGTGCCGGCGCCCAGTACGACGACTTCAACTTCGGTGCGGCCGCGTGGACCCTGAGCGCGCATGAGGGCCGTCCCGGCCATGAGCTGCAGTTCACCGCGATGGTCGAGCGCGGCGTCTCGCTCGCGCGCACCATGTTCGCGTTCAATTCGGTGAACGTGGAAGGCTGGGCGCTGTACGCCGAAGCGGAGATGGTGCCGTACGAGCCTCTGGACGGGCAGATGATCGCCCTGCAGTTCCGCCTGCTGCGCGCCGCGCGCGCGATGCTTGATCCGATGCTCAACCTCGGCCTGACCGACCGTGCAAACGGCGAACGGGTGCTGATCGAACAGGTCGGCCTGTCCAAGGCCATGGCCACCCAGGAGCTGGACCGCTACACCGTGCGCATGCCCGGCCAGGCGGGCAGCTACTTCTATGGCTACACCCGCATCCTGGAGCTGCGCATGCAGACTGAACTGGCACTGGGCGCGAAGTTCGACCGCCTGGCGTTCAACAACTTCCTGCTCGACCAGGGCCTGCTGCCGCCGGATCAGCTGGCCGACGCAGTGAACCAGGTGTTCGTGCCGAAGTACCGGAAGAAATAACGGTAGCGCCGGGCCATGCCCGGCGAGCGCAGCGGGGAAGAGCGAAATGCCGCCGGGCACGGCCCGGCGCT